>NZ_JBLTJC010000083.1:0-33716 GCF_048158785.1 Streptomyces colwelliae
GCGGAGGGGGTGGTGAAGGACGCGAGGTCGAAGTGGGCGTCGTTCCGGACCGGTTCGCGGGAGCCGGTGAGTGCCTCGGCCGTGTCCGCGAGCATCCCGTCGGACAGAGCGATCAGGCGTGCCGTGCCAGGGGTGTTCTCGTGCGGGTGGGCCGGTTGGGGCCGGTCGGTCTCTGCCACTGGCTCCGTCATGCCGATGAGGGTAGGGCGTCCGGGACTTGAGCGGTGATGCCGGTCCGCCCAGTCCCCTTATGGTCGTTCTGTGTTGATCAAATGTGACGAGCCGCGGAGGCTCGGCGTTCCGGATTCCGGGGCGCGGCCGCGCTTCGAGACGGAGCCGCAAGACAGCGAAGGCCGGACGGGCCGGAGGCTGCTCACGGTCGACGGGGAGCCCGCCTTCGAGCTCAGCCACTGGTGTGGCACCTGCCCGTTGCTGTTCCGCCGGCTGAAGACCGCGAAGCAGACGCTGTCGTTGGAGGGCGTGCGGGAGCGGCTCACCGGGTCGTTGGCCGAGCCTGGCGACTACGGTGTGATCGACGTGTTCGGCGCGTTGCTGCCGGAGGGCGAGTACCTTCCGGTGCTGCTGCGGGTGGAGCCCCGGCTGGTCGTCCCCGGTCAGGAGGGCGACTACTTCAGCGGCGAGCAGGTGGACACGTGGGGGCTCGACCAGTTCTGGGGCCTCCCGGAGTACCCGCACACGCCGTACTACCGGACCTTCGAGACAGTGGTCGACGCGTCCGCCCACCTCTACGAGTTCGTCGTGCCCATGGTTCCCCCGACGTGGAACACGCGGGAACGTGTCGAGGAGTACGCCGAGCTCATGGGCCGGGGCGTGGTCCCGACGGCCGTGGCGGTCTCGACGCTGGACGTGTGCGAGCCCGCGGGCGGCTTCGGGGACGACCGGTCCCAGCACTGGGGTCTGACGCACTTCGTCCTCGACGGCCACCACAAACTGGAGGCCGCGGCCACTGCCGGCCGCCCGGTGCGACTCCTCTCGCTTCTTGCCCTGGGCGAGGGACTGGCGAGCGCTGAGGACTGTGCTCGGCTGCCCGCCCTGCGCGACCAGCCCCGCTCGGCCCGTACGGCCGGTGCCTGACCCCGCACGGATCGAGAGCTGTTGACCGCGGCGCCCCGGCAGACCGCCAACGCGAGCACCAGGACCTCGACGCCCGCGGTGATGCCCGCAGCCCGGAACTTTTCCGAACCTGTCGAAGGGGTGCCCAGCAGGACGGGGATGTCGCCCCGGGGGTCCACGGTGACGGTGGTGGTCTGGCCGGCTTTCAGGCCGTCCCCGGACACCTTCCCGGACACCTTGCCCGGCAACGGTTGTCCCGACGGACCAGTAAGCCGCGCGACGTGGGACGGCGGATCGGCACCTGGTCGACCCAGTACACGTCGGTCACCGTCGTCCGCTCCTCCCGGCCGCGGGCGTGCAGTGCCCGCTGGTCCAGGCCCGAGTAGGTCAGGTGCAGCACGACCAGGGCACCGATGGGCACCGTGATCATCACGAGGACGGCCGCCCAGCCCTCGGGCTCGCACCAGGAGCCACGCGACCAGGCCCGCCAGACGGCCCCGCCTCAGTGTTCGCCCGGCCACAACACCCCCCACCGTCGACGGTCACCGATCACTGGAGGTCGCGATCCTGTGTGCATACCCACTCACTCGGATTGCATAAACGTGCAGCGAAACGTATAGTCATGCCGTCGAAGAGGAGGGTTCCATGGCGGTACGTGCGGCAGTGGCCGGAGCGAGTGGATACGCGGGCGGGGAACTGCTGCGTCTGCTCCTGGCGCACCCCGAGGTCGAGATCGGTGCCCTGACCGGCAACTCAAACGCCGGGCAGAAGCTCGGCGCGCTGCAACCGCACCTGCTACCGCTCGCCGGTCGAGTCCTCCAGGAAACTACCCCGGAAGTCCTCGCCGGACACGACGTCGTCTTCCTCGCGCTGCCGCACGGGCAGTCCGCCGCCGTCGCCGAGCGGCTCGGCCCGGACGTCCTCGTCGTCGACATGGGCGCCGACTTCCGGCTGAAGGACGCGGCCGACTGGGAGAAGTTCTACGGCTCCGCGCACGCCGGCACCTGGCCTTACGGGCTTCCCGAACTCCCGGGCGCCCGCGCCGCGTTGGAGGGCTCCAAGCGCATCGCGGTACCCGGCTGCTATCCGACGGCCGCCTCCCTCGCGCTCTTCCCGGCGTACGCCGCCGGGCTCGCCGAGAACGAGGCCGTGATCGTCGCCGCCTCGGGCACCTCCGGCGCCGGCAAGGCCCCCAAGGCACACCTGCTCGGCAGCGAGGTCATGGGCTCCATGTCGCCGTACGGCGTCGGCGGTGGCCATCGGCACACCCCCGAGATCATCCAGAACCTGGGCGAGGCCGCCGGTGAGAGCGTCACCGTGTCCTTCACGCCCACCCTCGCGCCGATGCCCCGCGGCATCCTCGCCACGTGCAGCGCCAAGGCCAGGCCCGGTGTCACGGGCGAGTCCGTGCGCGCCGCGTATGAGAAGGCCTTCGCCGACGAGCCCTTCGTGCATCTGCTCCCCGAGGGGCAGTGGCCCGCGACGGCGTCCGTCTACGGTTCCAACGCCGTTCAGGTGCAGGTCGCGTACGACGAGGCCGCGGGACGCATCATCGCGATCAGCGCCATCGACAATCTGACCAAGGGCACCGCGGGCGGTGCCGTACAGAGCATGAACCTCGCCCTCGGGCTCGACGAGTCCACCGGGCTGACCACGATCGGAGTCGCGCCGTGAGTGTGACGGCAGCACAGGGATTCACGGCCGCGGGCATCGCCGCCGGGATCAAGGAGAACGGCAACCCGGACCTGGCCCTCGTGGTCAACACCGGGCCCCGCCTCGCCGCCGCGGGCGTCTTCACCTCCAACCGCGTCAAAGCCGCGCCGGTGTTGTGGTCGGAACAGGTGCTGAAGGGCGGTCAGGTGTCCGCCGTCGTCCTCAACTCCGGTGGCGCCAACGCCTGTACGGGGCCGAAGGGCTTCCAGGACACGCACGCCACCGCCGAGAAGGTCGCGGACACGCTGGGCCTGAACGCCGCCGAGGTCGCCGTCGCCTCCACCGGGCTCATCGGGCTGCTGCTCCCGATGGACAAGCTGCTGCCGGGAGTCGAGGCCGCCGCCGGTCAACTCTCCGAGCACGGTGGCGAGAAGGCCGCCATCGCCATCAAGACCACCGACTCCGTCCACAAGACCGCCGTCGTGACGAAGGGCGGCAGGGACGGGAACGCCGGCTGGACCGTCGGCGGGATGGCCAAGGGCGCCGGCATGCTCGCGCCCGGTCTCGCCACCATGCTCGTCGTCCTCACCACCGACGCCGACGTCTCAAGTGACGTACTGGACAAGGCACTTCGGGCCGCCACCCGCACCACCTTCGACCGCGTCGACTCCGACGGCTGCATGTCCACCAACGACACCGTGCTGCTGCTCGCCTCCGGTGCCTCCCAAGTCACCCCGGGGTACGAGGAGTTCGCCGAGGCCGTCCGCGCCGTCTGCGACGACCTTGGGCAGCAGCTCATCCGGGATGCCGAAGGCGCCAGCAAGGACATCAAGGTCGAGGTCGTCAACGCCGCGAGCGAGGACGACGCCGTGGAAGTCGGCCGTTCCATCGCCCGCAACAACCTTCTCAAGTGCGCCATCCACGGCGAAGACCCCAACTGGGGACGGGTGTTGTCCGCGATCGGGACGACCAAGGCCGCCTTCGAACCCGACCAGCTCAACGTCGCCATCAATGGTGTGTGGGTCTGCAAGAACGGGGGCGTCGGCGAGGACCGCGACAAGGTCGACATGCGCTACCGCGAGGTGCACATCGTCGCCGACCTGGCCGCCGGCACCGAGACCGCGACGATCTGGACCAACGACCTCACCGCCGACTACGTCCACGAGAACAGCGCGTACTCGTCATGAGCACTACCCGCAAGCACACCGCGCTGCCCAAGGCGCAGATCCTCATCGAGGCGCTGCCCTGGCTGACCCGGCACAACGGCAAGACCGTCGTCATCAAGTTCGGCGGCAACGCCATGATCGACGAGGACCTGAAGGCCGCGTTCGCCCAGGACGTCGTGTTCCTGCACCACGCGGGCCTCAAGCCCGTCGTCGTGCACGGCGGCGGCCCGCAGATCAGCGCCGCCCTCGACCGGCACGGCATCGTCAGCGAGTTCAAGGCCGGCCTGCGCGTCACCACCGAGGACGCCATGGACGTCGTACGGATGGTGCTCGCGGGGCAGGTGCAGCGCGAGTTGGTCGGGCTGCTCAACCAACACGGGCCGCTCGCCGTCGGGTTGACCGGCGAGGACGCGCACACCATCACCGCCACCAAGCATCTGCCCGAGATCGACGGGGAGTTGGTCGACATCGGGCGGGTGGGCGAGATCACCGCGATCGACACGGGCGCGATCGAGGCACTGCTCGCGGACGGCCGTATCCCGGTCGTCTCGTCGATCGCCAGGAGCGAGGACGACGGACATGTCTACAACGTCAATGCTGATACGGCGGCTGCGGCACTCGCTGCTGCGCTGGGGGCCGAAACCCTCATGGTCCTCACGGACGTCGAGGGTCTCTACGAGGACTGGCCCAACAGCGACGAGGTGATCAGCCGCCTCACCGCCACCCAACTGGAGAAACTGCTCCCGGAGTTGAGCTCCGGGATGGTGCCGAAGATGGAGGGCTGTCTGCACGCCGTGCGCAACGGCGTGACCACCGCCCGCGTCATCGACGGCCGGGTCCAGCACTCGATCCTGCTGGAGATCTTCACCGACGAGGGCATCGGCACGATGGTCGTGCCGGACGAGCTGCCCGACCAGAAATCCGCCAAGAAGAAGTCCGGCAAGAAGCAGGGGGATGCCGTATGAGCGCGAATGAGGAGCTGACCCAGCGCTGGCAGGGGTCGCTCATGAACAACTACGGCACCCCGAAGCTCCCCCTCGTCCGCGGCGCCGGCGCCAGACTCTGGGACGCCGACGGCAACGAGTACATCGACTTCGTCGGCGGGATCGCGGTCAACGCCCTCGGCCACGCCCACCCGGCGATCGTCGAGGCCGTCAGCAAGCAGATCGCCGAACTCGGCCATGTCTCCAACCTGTTCATCGCCGAACCGCCCGTCGCCCTCGCCGAACGGCTCCTTGAGCGCTTCGGCCGGGACGGCAAGGTGTTCTTCTGCAACTCCGGCGCCGAGGCCAACGAAGGCGCCTTCAAGATCGGCCGGTTGACGGGCCGTCAGCACATGGTCGCCACCGAAGGCGCCTTCCACGGCCGGACGATGGGCTCCCTCGCGCTCACCGGCCAGCCCGGCAAGCAGGCGCCTTTCCTGCCGCTGCCCGGCGATGTCACGCACGTGCCCTTCGGCGACGCGCAGGCCCTCGCCGCCGCCGTCACCGAGGACACCGCGCTCGTCATCATCGAGCCGATCCAGGGCGAGAACGGCGTGGTCGTACCCCCCGCCGGCTACCTCAAGGCGGCCCGCGCGATCACTGCGGCCCACGGGGCGCTGCTCGTGCTCGACGAGGTGCAGACCGGGGTCGGCCGTACCGGGCACTGGTTCGAGTACCAGGCCCACGAAGGCGTCCTGCCCGATGTCGTGACCCTCGCGAAGGGGCTCGGTGGCGGGCTGCCGCTCGGCGCCACCGTCGCCTTCGGACGCGCGGCCGAGCTGCTCCAACCGGGCCAGCACGGCACGACGTTCGGCGGCAACCCGGTCGCCTGCGCCGCCGGACTCGCCGTACTCGACACCATCGAGGCCGAGGGCCTGCTGGAGAACGTCAAGCGGCAGAGCGAGAAGCTGCGCAACGGAATCGAGGGTGCCGACGGCAGTTCACGTCACCCGTTGATCGATTATGTCCGGGGTGCGGGCCTCCTCCTGGGTATCGTGCTCACCGAGCCGCTCGCGCCTCAGGTGCAACAGGCGGCTCAGGACGCCGGTTTCCTGGTCAACGCGCCCGCACCCGATGTCGTACGGCTGATGCCACCGCTGAACCTCGGCGACGACGAGGCGGACGCGTTCCTCCGGGCGCTGCCCGGTGTCCTGGACGTGGCCAAGGGGGACGGATGATCCGGAGAATGAGTCGACGATGAGTCAGGCGCAGGAGCACGAGCACACCGCGGGGCCTGCCGTGCCGCAGACCCGCACCGCCCGCCACCGCCGGATCGTGGACATCCTCAACCGGCAACCGGTGCGTTCCCAGAGCCAGTTGGCGAAGCTGCTGTCCGACGACGGGCTGAGCGTCACCCAGGCGACGCTCTCCCGGGACCTGGACGAGCTGAACGCGGTGAAGATCCGCAACAACGACGGCGACCTCATCTACGCGGTACCGAGCGAGGGAGGCTTCCGCACCCCGCGCGTGCCGCTGGGGGAGTCGGCGAAGGAGGAGCGGATGCGGCGGCTCTCCTCCGAGCTGCTGATCTCCGCGGAGGCCTCCGCCAACCTCGTGGTCCTGCGCACCCCGCCGGGCGCCGCCCAGTTCCTCGCCTCGGCGATCGACCAGGCCGAACTCCAGGACATCCTCGGCACCATCGCCGGCGACGACACGCTCCTGCTGATCAGCCGGGACCCGCTCGGCGGCCAGGCCCTCGCGGACCATCTGCTGCGGCTGGCGCAGAACGACCACTGACGCGGCCGTACGGGCAACGAGTCGGGGGTGCACCGGAGTTCTCCGGTGCACCCCCGACTCGCATGGGGCTTCAGCCGAGTCTGGCCGCCAGGCCGCCCGTGCAGCGCACCTCGTCGCCCGCCGTGATGAGCAGCGCCTCCACGTCCGGCAGCGACTCCAGCCAGGCCAGACCCTCCCGTGAACCCATCGCGAACGCGGCCGTGGCCCAGCAGTCGGCCCAGGTCAGACGCGGCGCCACGACGGTGACGGCGACCAGGTCGGTCACCGCGGACTTGCCGGTGGACGGGTCCACGATGTGCGCCCCGCGCTCCGCCGTACCGGAGGTGGCCACGGCCAGTTCGTCGGTGCCCGCGGCGGAGATCACCGCCGCGAGACCGCCCGGGCGGAGCGGATCGGAGACGCCGACCCGCCAGGGCCGGTGCGGGCCCGGCGTGCCGAACATCTGGACGTCACCGCCGCCGTTCACACTGACCCCGCTCACCCCGGCCGCCGCCGTGATCAGCTCGGCCGCGCGCTCGGCGGCCCAGCCCTTCACGATGCCGGTCGGGTCGAGCCGTCCCTCGTACGTCGTGCTGAACCAGCCGGCGCTCACCCGCTCCGCCTCCGCGCCCAGCTCCAGCACCTCGGCGACCTCGGCGTCGCACTCGGCGACGGTCAGCTCGCCGCGGGCCAGCCGGGAGACCTGACTGTCGTCGCGGTAGGTGCTGAACACCTCGTTGACGCGGTGCAGTTGGGCGATCGCCCGCTCCAGCGCGGACTGCACGGCCTCGGGCTCCCCGCCGCGGATGTCGAAGGAGAACACCGTCCCCATGACCTCCTCGGCGTGCCGCAATGCGGCGGGAGCCTCAGCGGGATCGGTCACCGTGTCAGACACCGGCCTTGTCCAGCGCCGACTGAAGGGACTTCTTGTAACCGCCGCTCGTGTACGACGCACCCGACACGGAGTCGATGCTCGCGCTCCCGGCCGCCACGGCCTCCTGGTTGAGCTTGGGGATCGCCAGCGCCGTCTTCTGGTCGCTGGTCCCGCCGCTCGGGGCCTGCACGGCCTCGGCCTTGGTGATCTTGCCGCCCGCGACGGTGATCCGGACCTGGACGGGCCCGTACTCCGTCGACACGACATCACCGGTGACGGTCTTGGCCTGCGCGGCGGGCGCCGCGGCGGCCGAACTCTGGGACGGGGCGGCCGTGTTGGCGCCGGCGGCCTTCATCTTGTCGATGGCCGACTGCAACGACTGCTTGTAGCCGCCGCTGGTGTAGGTCGCCCCGGACACGGACGTGATGTCCGCGCTCTGGGTGGCGACGACCTCCTGGTTGAGCTTGGGGACGGACAGCGCGGTCTTCTGGTCGCTGGTCCCGCCCTTGGGCGCTTGGACGGCCTCGGCCTTGGTGATCTTCCCGTTGGCCACGGTCAGCCGCACCTGCACGACCCCGTACTGGGTCTGGGCGACGGCGCCGGTGACCGTCGAGGTCCCGGCCGCCGCGGCACCGCCCTGGGGCGACTCCTGTGCGGCGGCGGTCTCCTGGGCCGCCGCACCCTGCGCGGACGCCGAGGAGGAGTCGGTCGCCGGCTTCAGGGAGAGCAGCAGAACGATCCCGGACACGGTGGCGGCGCTCGCGAGCAGAACACGCCGGATGGGGTGGCTCTTCTTCATTGCTCCTGACTCCCGTCGCTCACATCTCGAACGACTCGTGATGGATACGGCGGGCGGGGACCCCCGCGCCGCGCAGTGCTTCGTAGACCGACTGCGCGAAGCCGGGCGGCCCGCACATGAAGACGTCGTGGTGGTCGATGTCCGGCAGCTTCCGGCGCAGGGAGTCCGCCGAGATGTCGGGGCGTTCCCCGCCGGGACTGTTGACCGCGTACATCAGCCGGGCGCCGCGCTCGTCGGCGATCTTCGCCAACTCGTCCCACAGCGCCAGGTCCTGCGTGCTGTTGGCCCGGTAGAGAAGGGTGATGTCACCGGCCGCGCCGGGCAGCGTCTCGAACAGCGCCCGCATCGGCGTGATGCCGACCCCGCCGGCCACCAGCAGCACCTTGCCGCGGCTGCGCCGGGAGGCGGTCATGGCGCCGTACGGGCCCTCGGCCCACACCCTGGTGCCGGGCCGCAGTTCGCGCAGCCGGGCGCTGTGGTCGCCGATCGCCTTGACCGTGATCCGCAGCATGTCCGGGCGGGGCGCCGCCGACAGCGAGTACGGGTGCGAGCTGTACCGCATGCCCGGCGCCAGGAACCGCCAGCGGAAGAACTGGCCCGCCTCCGCGCCCATCCGGTGCAGCTTGCGCCCGCTGATCAGCACCGACACGATGCCGGGCGTCTCCTCGATGACCGCCTCGACCCGCATCCGGTGCCGCATGTTGAGGCGGATCGGGGTGAGGATCCGGTACCAGACCACCAGCGCGGTGACCGTGCCGTAGAGCCCGTACCAGACGGTCTTGGCGATCGGCGTCAGCGCGAAGTCGTTGCCGGTGGTGATCTGGTGCCAGAAGGTGAAGAACACCGCCGCGTACGTCAGCAGATGCACGTGGTACCACATGTCGTACGGCAGCCTGCGGCGGACGGCGCCGATCGACGAGAGGCCGATGAGGAGGAACAGACCCGTGCCGATCGCGGCCTTGCCCATGTCGGGCAGCTGGTTCACGGAGTCGATGGTCTGCTGGACGATGTCGCTCAGCGTCTTGCCCGCCTGGAGGGCGTAGCCCCACATGATGAGGAAGACGTGCGCGAAGACCAGACAGAGCGTGTAGCGGCCGCTCATCGCGTGCCAGCGGGCGACCCGGTCGGAGCCGACCCGGCGTTCCAGGGCGGGCACCCGGGCCATCTGGAGCACGACGAGTGCCATCAGATATCCCGCCAACAGGCCAGTGATACGGCCCGCGTTGAGGATCTTGCCGTTCTGGTCGGCGACGGACGGCGTGTTGTGCCACCACAGCCACAGCACCCCGACCGCGCCCGCCCAGACGGCGAGCAGCAGCAGGGTCGCTGGGGAGCGGCGCGGGCGGATGCGGCGCATCGTCTGGCGGCGGGCGGCACGTCCGCCTGCGAGCGTGGTGGTCACGGTTCCTCCGTGGACGGGGCAAGGGGGGTGGGCTGGTCCCTTGGCCCTGAAGTACGTGCCGTTGCGCCTGTGCGTTCAGAGTCCCGCCGAGTCCAGTGCGGACTGGAGTGACTGGCGGTAACCGTCACTTGTGTAGGTGGCGCCCGACACCGTGTCGATGCTCGCGCTCTGCGCGGCGAGCACCTCGCGCCGCAACTCCGGCAGGGCATAGGAGTTGATCTCCTGATCGCGCGGATTGTCCGACGGCGACTGGACCGCGGTGACATCGGTGATCTTGCCGTTCTTCACGGTGATCTTCACCTGTACGGGACCCCAACGGGTCTGCGCGGTCTCGCCGGTGACGGTCTTGGTGCCGGTCGCGGTCGAACCGCTCGAACCCGTACCGGAGTTGGCGCCGGAGGAGCTGGAGGCGGCAGGCGCGGGCGCCACCGCGATCGCGGGCGCCGTGTGCGGCTTCAGCGCCAGCAGCATCACCAGACCGGACGCGGTGACCGCGCTCGCCAGCACGATCCGCCGCAGCGGCCGGCTCTTCTTCAACGGGTGCACGACAGCCTCACAGTTCGAACGACTCGTGGTGGATACGGCGGTCCGGCACACCGGCGGCGCGCAGTGCCCCGTACAGCTCCTGGGCGAACGCGTGCGGACCGCAGATGTACACGTCGTGCCCGGAGAGATCGGGCACGGCCTCGCGCAGGGACGCCGGGCCGAGTGAAGGCCGTTGCCCCTGCGGCCCGTTGAGCGCGTACAGCACCTTCGCCCCGCGCCACTGCGCGATCGCCTCCAACTCGGCGCCCAGCGCCAAGTCTTGAGCCGTACGCGCCCGGTACAGCAGCGTGACGTCACCGGGCAGCGTCTCGAACAGCGCCCGCAGCGGGGTGATGCCGACCCCGGCCGCGATCAGCAACGACCGCTGTGCGGTGCGCCGTTCGGCGGTCAGCGAGCCGTACGGCCCCTCCGCCCACACCCGGGCGCCCGGCCGCAGCAACGGCACGGCCGCGCTGTGGTCGCCGAGCGCCTTGACCGTGATCCGCAGCAGGTCCCGGCGGGGCGGCGCGGACAGCGAGTACGGCGTCGACGTCCAGCCCATGCCCTCGCCGAAGAACCGCCAGCGGAAGAACTGCCCGGCCTCCGCGCCGAGTTCGTCGACATGCCGGCCGCGTACGACGACGGAGTACACACCCGGCGCCTCCTTGTGCACGGACTCGACCCGCAGCCGGTGCCGCAGGTTGAGCCGCACCGGGGCGAGGATCCGGTACCAGAGGACGAGGGCCGCGACACTGAGGTACAGCGCGTACCAGGCGTCCGTCGCCGCCGCGTTGCCGTTGAATTCGTTGCCCAGGGACAGCTGGTGGAAGAAGGCGAGGAACACGGCGACGTACGTGAGGAGATGGACGTAGTACCAGAACTCGTAGCTCAGCCTGAGGCGCGCGGCGCGGGCCGAGGTGATGCCGACCGCGAACAGGATGACCGCGCCGAACGTGGCCTTCAGCATGTCCGGGTAGTCCAGGACCACCGTGACCGTCTCGTGGACGACCGAGGCGCGGTCCTGGGCGGCGTAACCGAGCAGGATGAACACGACGTGCACGACGAGCAGGCAGATCGTGTAGCGGCCGGCCATCGCGTGCCAGCGCGCCACCCGGTCCGAGCCGACCCGCCGCTCCAGCAGCGGCACCCGCGCCATCAGACCCACGAGCACCGCGCAGGCGTACCCGCACAGCAGCCCGGCGATCCGCCCGACCCCGGTCAGCCAGCCCGCCGCCCCGACCACCGAGCCGGTTTCCGCCCACCAGAGGGCGACCGCGGCCGCCGCACCGGCCCACAGCAGCCCGAGCACCGCGCCCGCCGGTGAACGCCGGGGGGCCGGCGCCACAGGCGGTGCCGTCCGCCGTTCATACACGGTGGTCATGTGCGTGTCCTTTCACCCGTCATGCACGCAACTGTGCGGTCCGAACTTCTGAGGGATCTCTGAGCGGACGCCTTTCTCAGCTTTCTCAGAGGAAACTCAGAGCCGCTCACGGCGGCCGGCGGCGCCGCCAGGGGAGATGCTGGTAAGTGCCATGAACACGACCCGCTCCGGCCGACCGGCCCTCACCCGCCCCGACGGCACTCCCGTGCGCGTCCTCGTCGTCGACGACGACCCCGACCTCGCCGAGGTGCTGTCCGGCGCCCTGCGCTACGAGGGCTGGCAGGTGTGCACGGCGGGCGACGGCGCCGCCGCGCTCGCCGGCGCGCGTGAGCTGCGGCCCGACGCCGTCGTCCTCGACGTGATGCTCCCGGACACCGACGGCTTCGCCGTGCTGCGCTCCCTGCACGAGGTCAAGCCCGACGTCTGCGTGCTCTTCCTCACCGCCCGGGACACCGTCGAGGACCGCATCGCCGGCATCACCGCGGGCGGCGACGACTACGTCACCAAGCCCTTCAGCCTGGAGGAGGTCGTCGCCCGGCTGCGCGGACTGCTGCGCCGCGCGGGCATGGCCCGCCAGCAGGAGGAGGGCCCCCGGATGACCGTCGGGGACCTGGTCATGGACGAGGAGGCCCGTGAGGTCACCCGCGCGGGCGACCTCGTCGAGCTGTCGCCGACCGAGTTCGAACTGCTCCGCTTCCTCATGCGCAACCCGCGCCGCGTCCTCAGCAAGGCCCAGATCCTCGACCGCGTCTGGTCCTACGACTTCGGCGGCCAGGCCCATGTCGTCGAGCTGTACATCTCGTACCTGCGCAAGAAGGTGGACGCCGGCCGCGCGCCCATGATCCACACCGTGCGCGGGGCCGGGTACGTGCTCAAGCCGGTGACCTGATGCGCAGGCGACTGGGCAGGGGATTGCGGGGACTACGGGGACTACGGGGACTGCTCTGGCCGCACACCCTGCGGGCGCGACTGACGGCGGGCCTGGTGGTGCTGCTCGCGGTCAGCTGCGCCGCCGTCGGGGTGGCCGCGGTGATCGAGCTGGACGGCTTCCTCACCGGGCGCCTCGACCAGCAGCTGACCGAGGTCGGGACCCAGTTCCCGGCCAGCCTGGAGCACAAGGGCCAGACGCTGACCGACCACGACGCCGACGACCGGGAACGCGGCGACACCCGCAGGCAGGCCCCGGGCACGTTCGGCGCCCGCCTGGTCGACGGCACCGTCACCAACGCGGCGGTCGTACCCGCCGACAAGGACGACACCACGACCGACCTGAAGGTCACCCTGACCGCGCGGGACCGCAGGGAACTCGCCGCGGTGCCGGTCGGCGGCAAGGCCCGCAGCATCCACCTCTCGTCTCTCGGCGGGTACCGCGTCCTCGCCTCCGCGGGCCGGGACGGCGACGTGATGATCACCGGACTCCCGCTGGAGTCCGTGGAGGCCGCGGTCCACCGCCTGGAGGCGGTCGCCGCGATCGTCTTCGGCGCCGCCCTCCTGGCCGCCGGGTTCGCGGGCGCGCTCTGGGTGCGCTGGTCCCTACGGCCGCTCAGCCGGGTCGCCGCCACGGCCACCCGGGTCAGCGAACTCCCGCTGGCCAGCGGCGAGGTGACCCTGCCGCCCCGGGCACCGGAGTCCGATCCGCGCAGCGAGGTGGGCAAGGTCGCCGGTGCCTTCAACCGCATGCTCGGCCATGTCGAGGACGCGCTCACCCACCGGCACGCCAGCGAGGAACGGCTGCGCAGCTTCGCGGCCGACGCCAGTCACGAACTGCGCACACCGGTCGCGTCGATCCGGGGCCATGCCGAACTCGCCCTGCTGCACCCGGACCCCGTCCCGCCCAAGGTGACCCGGGCACTGGAGCGCATCTCGGCCGAGTCGGCCCGCATGGGCGTGATGGTCGACGAGATGCTCCTCCTCGCCCGCCTGGACGCGGGCCGCCCCCTGGAACGCCGCCCGGTCGACCTCACCCACCTGGTCCTCGACGCCATCACCGACGCCCGCGCCGCCGGCCCCGACCACCGCTGGACCCTGGAACTCCCCGAGGAACCGGTCACGGTCACGGGCGACGCCCACCGCCTCCAACAGGTGTTGGCCAACTTGTTGGCCAACGCACGTTTGCACACGCCTGTTGGCACGAAGGTGACGGTGGCGGTGGAGACGGAGCCGGACGGCGGGGCGACCCGCCTGGTGGTCCACGACGACGGCCCCGGAGTCCCGACCGAGATCCAACCGGGAGTCTTCGAACGCTTCACCCGCGCGGACCGCCGACGAACGGAGGGCGGGGGAGGCGGAGCGGGCCTCGGCCTGTCGATCGTGGCGGCGGTGGCGGAGGCGCATGGAGGAAGCGTGGCGTTGGAGAGCCGCCCAGGCTCGACAACGTTCACGGTCAAACTCCCGGCGAGCTGAACCCCCTAGGGGCGCGGGGCTGTGTCGATTTGCGGCTCCGCCGCGGGGCGCGACCAGCCACATACGGCGCGCACTCGCCATACGACCGGTATTTGAACGGCGCTCTCGCAATTCAGTACCGAGTGATCGCCGTAACCCCGCTCACCGTCCCGATCGCAATATGCGGCGAACGCCCAGGATCAACCCACGCGAGAATCCTCCGCATCGCATCCCCCGGCACAGACACACAACCGGCGGTAGCCCCACGCCCGTTGACATGCAAAAAGATCCCGGCCCCACGCCCCTTCACGGGCTTGGCGTAGTTGAACCCGATGACGAACCCGTACGCATACTGCGTCGGATACGAGATCAACCGCTCGGACTCGGACGCCCGACAATCCCTCGCCAGGGGCTCACTCCACCGGTTGTAGACCCGAGACCGAGTGTCCTCGCACCACCACGAACTCCCGCTCACCCGCCGGTACTTGGCCTTGGTCCCACCCGGAGCGGCCTTGATCCCGAAGGCGTACGGCAGGTCGTACAACCCCGTGGGAGTCGTGTACGACCCCTGCTTACGCGCCCCACCCTCGACCAGCCCCTTCGCCCCGAACCGAGCGGCCGCAGAGCCGACCTTCACCCACGCCCCGGCCCCACTCCGCCGCTCCCACCAACTGAGCGTCCCCGACGTCGAGTTCGCGCGCGGCGCCTCCGCCAGGATCAGCTGGCTGCCACCTCCGGTATCCGTGAGCGACGAGGGTGACGGAGGCTCCACCGCACGCGCGGGCACCGCACCGAGCAGTAGAAGGACGGACGCGGACGCAAGGGCGAGGACACCGGGACGCATGGCTCAGACGGTAGAACGCGGACGAGGTGACGGCAGCTCAGTTGGGCCGAACAGGGAAGGTGCGGCCGGTCCAGGCGTCACCGTGGCCGCCCCGGCCGGCGTTCATCGGGGCGGCCACGGCTGCCTGTCACGTCACTTGGTGAGCGTGCAGGCGGCCAGGGAGTCGAGGCCTGAGGGCTTGGTGCCCTGGCGCCCGATGGAGATGGCGATCCGGTCGATCGTGGAGACGCGCTTGTCCTCCAGTGGGCCGAGGATCGCGTTCTGGACGAAGTTGGCGCCACCCTGTCCGACGGTGTCGACGAGTCGCTTGTTGGCCTCGGCGATCTGCGTGTCGAGGAGGGCGAGGTTCCGGTCGACCTCGGCCTGCGCGGACGCGGGAACGGCGGGCAGCTGCGACTTCACGTCGGGGCACGAGATGGTCCCGACCGCCGTGGAGGTGTCCGTCTCCCCGGCCGCGTCGGTCGCGGACGCCGTGGCGCTCGGAGTCGCGGTGTCGGTCGAACCGGTCTCCGTACCGGTGTCGGTTCCGCCCGCCTCGGTTCCGCCGGCTTCGGTCCCACCGGTGCTCAGGGTGCAGGTGGCCAGGGAGTCGAGACCGGTCGGCTTGGTGCCCTGGCGCCCGATGGAGATGGCGATCCGGTCGATCGTAGAGACGCGCTTGTCCTTCAAGGGGCCGAGGATCGCGTTCTGGACGAAGTTGGCCCCGCCTTGCCCGACGGTGTCGACGAGTCGCTTGTTGGCCTCGGCGATCTGCGTGTCGAGGAGGGCGAGGTTCCGGTCGACCTCGGCCTGCGCGGAAGCCGGAATGGCGGGCAGCTGCGACTTCACGTCGGGGCAGCTGATCGTCCCCGTGTCGGCCAACGTCCGGGCACTCTGCGCGGAGCTGCTCTTGTCCGGCGTCCCGGCAAGAGCGGAACCGGCGATGACCGCGCCGGACAGCACCACGGCGGCGGCACTACCGATGAACACGACGCGACGCTTGTTGTACTTGGGGAGAGCCCTGGACATGCGAATGCCTCACTCGGGTCAGGGGTGAACTGGGGGTGACTCAGGGGTGACTCGTGGGGGGAAACGCGGCGCCTGCGTTCGGCGAGAGGTACGGGAAAGCGGTTGCTGATGTTCAAGGTTCCTTCAAATTGACGAATCATGCATAGCTCTGCATAATCATGCATGCGAGACAATGTAGGGGCACCACAGAACGACGACCCCCATCCACGGCCCTTGAGGAGCAGCGCAAGTGAGCAGCAACAGCGGTGACGTACGGCTCTGGGGCGGTCGTTTCGCCGACGGTCCCGCCGAGGCCCTGGCGAAGCTGTCCGCGTCCGTCCACTTCGACTGGCGGCTCGCGCCCTACGACATCGCCGGTTCCCGCGCCCACGCGCGCGTGCTGCACAAGGCGAACCTCCTTGACGACGACGAGCTGACCCGGATGCTCGCGGGCCTCGACCAGCTCGAAGCGAACGTCGCCGACGGCTCCTTCGTGGGCACGATCGCCGACGAGGACGTCCATACGGCCCTGGAACGCGGCCTGTTGACCATCCTCGGCCCCGACCTCGGCGGCAAGCTGCGGGCCGGCCGCTCGCGCAACGACCAGGTGGCCACCCTCTTCCGCATGTGCCTGCGCGACCACGCGCGTTCGATCGGCGGCCTGATCGCCGACCTCCAGGACGCGCTGGTCGGCCTCGCGGAGGCCCACCCGGACGTGGCGATGCCCGGCCGCACCCACCTCCAGCACGCCCAGCCGGTCCTGTTCGCCCACCACGTGCTGGCCCACGTCCAGTCGCTGTCCCGGGACGCGGAACGCCTGCGCCAGTGGGACGAGCGCACGGCCGTCTCGCCGTACGGCTCGGGCGCGCTCGCGGGTTCCTCCCTCGGCTTGGACCCGGAGGCGGTGGCGAAGGACCTCGGCTTCGAGCACGGCAGCGTCGCCAATTCCATCGACGGCACGGCCTCCCGCGACTTCGTCGCCGAGTTCGCCTTCATCACGGCGATGATCGGGGTGAACCTCTCCCGGATCGCCGAGGAGATCATCATCTGGAACACGAAGGAGTTCTCCTTCGTGACCCTGCACGACGCGTTCTCCACGGGCTCGTCGATCATGCCGCAGAAGAAGAACCCGGACATCGCGGAGCTGGCACGCGGCAAGTCCGGCCGCCTGATCGGCAACCTGACGGGCCTGATGGCCACGCTCAAGGCCCTCCCCCTCGCCTACAACCGCGACCTCCAGGAGGACAAGGAGCCGGTCTTCGACTCCATCGACCAACTCGAGGTCCTGCTCCCGGCGTTCACCGGCATGATGGCCACCCTCACCATCCACCGCGACCGCATGGAGGAACTGGCCCCGGCCGGCTTCTCCCTCGCCACGGACATCGCCGAGTGGCTGGTCAAGCAGGGCGTTCCGTTCCGCGTCGCCCACGAGGTCGCCGGCGAGTGCGTCAAGGTCGCCGAATCCGAGGGCATCGAACTGGACGGCCTCACGGACGAACAGTTCGCGAAGATCTCCCCCCACCTCACCCCCGAGGTGCGCACGGTCCTGAACGTGCCGGGTGCCCTGGCATCCCGCAACGGCCGAGGCGGCACGGCCCCGAGCGCGGTGGCGATCCAACTGGCCGAGGTAAAGCGGGACTTGGCGGCCCAGCACGAGTGGGCCACTGCTAAAAACAAGCGGTAAGGGCGAGTTTTTTTAGGGGCGCGGGGCTGTGTCGATTTGCGGCTCCGCCGCGTGGGCGCGACCAGCCACAACGCACCCGCACCCGCCAAGCGCACCGCAAGAACCCGAGCTCAAGGGCGAAGGTCATCCCGGGTTACGTTGGTCAAAGCCGCACCACAGCCGACCAACGGAGCCCGCGATGCCCTTCGCCCGACTGGCCACAGCGACAACCCCCACCAGCCACCTCGGACTGGGCCTCGCCGCAGTAGGCCGCCCCGGCTACATCAACCTGGGCCGAGAAAAAGACCTCGGAGAGACCCGCACCGTAGAAACCCTCCGCACCCGCACCCACGAACTCCTCGACGCCGCATACGCACAAGGCGTCCGCTACTTCGACGCGGCCCGCTCCTACGGCCGCTCCGAGGAGTTCCTCGCGGACTGGCTGACCGCCCACCCCGACCTCGACGACATCGTGGTGGGCAGCAAGTGGGGCTACACCTACACCGCGGACTGGACCACCGACGCCGAGAAGCACGAAGTCAAGGACCACAGCGTCGGTACGTACGAACGTCAGCGCGCCGAGACCGCGGACCTTTTCGGCGACCGCCTCGACCTCTACCAGATCCACTCGGTGACCCCGGACAGCCCGGCCCTCGCCGACAAGGAACTCCACACGAAACTGGCCGAGTTGGCGGCGACAGGCGTGACCATCGGCTTCTCGACCAGCGGCCCCGCCCAGGCGGACGCGATCCGCGCGGCGCTCACCGTGACGGTGGACGGCGAGCCCCTCTTCCGTACCGTCCAGTCGACCTACAACGCCCTGGAGACCTCGGCGGGCCCGGCCCTCACCGAGGCGCACGACGCCGGCCTCACGGTGATCGTCAAGGAGGGCATGGCCAACGGCAGGCTGGCGGAGCCGTACGCACCGGACGCCCTGAAGGCCGTGGCCGAGGAGACGGCACTGGGCGCGGACGCGGTCGCCCTGGCACTGATCCTGCGCCAGCCGTGGGCCGGCGTGGTCCTCTCCGGCGCGGCCACCCTGGAGCAGCTCGCCTCCAACCTGCACGCGGCGGCCGTAGACCTCGACGAGGACCAGCTGGCCCGCCTGGCGACGCTGGTGGAGGAACCGGGCGCGTACTGGGAGCGGCGCGGCCAGCTGCCCTGGCACTGACGGGACACCTGCACCTACACCTACACCTGCACCTACACCTGCTCCTGCTCCTGTCCGGAGTGGTGAGTCACGCATGCCCACTGTGAGACATGAGTGTCTCATGTGGGTTATGCTTGTCTCATGGCCGTCGACCGTGACCACGTACTGCGCAGCGCAGCCGCCCTGCTCACCCGGAAATCCACGTCCACCATGGACGAGGTCGCCAAGGCGGCCGGAATCAGCCGGGCCACGCTGCACCGCCTCTTCGCGGGGCGTGACGCCCTGGTCCGCGCGCTGGAGTCGCTCGGCATCGCCGAGTGCGAGGCCGCCCTGGACGCGGCGCGCCTGAGCGAGGGGCCGGCGCGCGACGCCGTAGGGCGACTCGTGCGCGAACTGGAACCGGCCGCCGGCCTGCTCGCCTTCCTCTACTCCGAGAACCAGCTGTTCGAGGGCGAGGAACAGAACGAGGGCTGGACCCGGATCGACGACCGGATCGCCGCGCTCTTCCGGCGCGGCCAGTCGAGCGGCGAGTTCCGCATCGACCTCACCCCGGCCTGGCTCACCGAGGCGCTGTACGGCCTGATGGCCTCCGGCGCCTGGGCCGTCCAGGAGGGCCGGGTGGCCGCCAACGACTTCACCCACATGATCGTCGAGCTGTTGCTCGGCGGCGCACTACGCAGAGACGAAACACGGAGAGAGGAATCATGACCAGCACCCTGCGGCCGGCACTCGCGTCGGAGACGGAGAAGCGCCCGGGCCGTTGGCTCGCGCTCTCCGTCCTCGTGCTCGCCGTGCTGCTGGTGGCCGTGGACGCGACGGTCCTGGGCCTCGCAACCCCTTACATCAGCGAGGACTTGAAGCCGTCCGGCACCCAACTCCTCTGGATCGGCGACGTCTACTCCTTCGTCATCGCGGGCCTGCTCGTGTCGATGGGCAGCCTCGGCGACCGAATAGGCCGTAAGAAGATCCTGCTGATCGGAGCCGCGGCGTTCGGCGCGATATCGATCCTCAACGCCTACGCCACGACACCGGAGTTGATGATCCTGGCGCGGGCGCTCCTCGGTGTCGCGGGCGCGACCCTGATGCCCGCCACTCTCGCCCTGATCCGCAACATCTTCCACGACCCGCGCGAACGCAGCCTCGCCGTCGGCATCTGGGGCGCAACGGCCTCCGCCGGTACGGCAGTCGGCCCGGTGGCGGGCGGCTTCCTCCTCGAACACTTCTGGTGGGGCTCGGTCTTCCTCATCAACCTGCCGGTGATGGCGGTCCTGGTCCTGGTGGGCGTCAAGACGCTCCCGGAGTCCAAGAACCCCGACCCCGGCCCCTGGGACCTGACCAGCGTCACGCTCTCCCTGGTCGGTGTGATCGGCGTGGTCTACGCCGTCAAGGAGGCGGCGACCCACGGCTTCGAGTTGCCCTCGCTCACGGTGGGCGCCCTCGGCGCGGCGGCCCTGTACTGGTTCGTACGCCGCCAACTCACGCTCCCGGCACCCCTGTTGGACATGCGCCTGTTCCGTCACCGCGGGTTCAGCGCGGCCGTCCTGGCCGACCTGCTGACCATCCTCGGCCTGTCCGGCCTGGTGTTCTTCCTCTCCCAGTATCTCCAACTGGTCCAGGGGAGGGGCCCGTTCGAGGCGGGCCTGGCCGAAATCCCCGCCGCTGTGGGCGCGGTGGCGGCAGGCCTGATCGCGGGAAGGGTGGCCCGCCGCTTCTCGGTCCGCGCGGTCGTCGCCGGCGGCCTGGCGGCAGTGGGCCTGGCACTGGCCGTACTGACGACTCTCAACCAGTCGACCGGCTACCCGCTCCTGGGCGCCGCGCTCCTGGTGGTAGGCGTAGGCGCCGGCTTCTCCTTCACGGTGACAGCCGACGTCATCCTCTCCTCCGTACCGAAGGACCAAGCGGGCGCGGCCTCAGCGGTCTCGGAAACGGCCTACGAACTGGGCGCGGCCCTGGGCATCGCCGTCCTCGGCTCCATCGTCACGGGCGTGTACCGGGGCTTCGCAGCGCCGGCGGGAACGCCGAGCGGCGCGCACGAGTCGTTGGGCGGAGCGGTGGAGGCAGCGGGCAACATGCCGACACAAACAGCCCAGGAAATGCTGACGTCGGCGAGAGAAGCCTTCGTCGGTGGTCTAAGCGTCGCATCGGCAGTAGGCGCAACGGTCCTACTGGCAACGGCAGTTGCGGCTTGGTTCATGCTCAAGGGGCAGAACCTGGAAGACGCCGGCTAAGGGGATGTTTTTAGGGGCGCGGGGAACTGCGCGACCAGCCCCCACGAACCCGCACTCGACAACGAACCCTTACGCAGCCTTGGCTTTCGTGGCGTACATATCCACGTACTCCTGCCCCGACAACCGCATGACCTCAGTCATCACGGAATCAGTCACAGCCCGCAGCACATACCGATCCCGATCCATCCCCTCATACCGAGAGAACTCCATCGCCTCACCGAACCGAACAGTGACCTTCCCCGGCCGAGGGAACCCCGCCCCACCCGGCTGCAACTTGTCCGTCCCGATCATCGCGAACGGAACAACAGGCGCCCCGGTCATCATCGTGAGCCGCGCGATGCCGGTACGGCCCCGGTACAACCGCCCGTCAGGCGACCGCGTCCCCTCGGGATAGATCCCGAAGACCTTGCCCTCCTCCAGCACCCGCCGCCCGGTCATCAGCGCGGCGACCCCGCCGTTCGCCCCGTCCCGGTCCACCGGAATCATGCCGACGCCGGTGAAGAACCAGGCCATGAGACGGCCCTTGAACCCCTCGCCGGTGACGTACTCGTCCTTGCCGATGAAGAACACCTGCCGGTCGCAGACCAGCGGAAGGATCATCGAGTCGATGAACGTGAGGTGGTTGCCGGCCAGGATCACCGGACCGTCTCCCGGGATGTGCTCGATTCCCTCCACCCGGGGGCGGAACATCAGGCGCATGATCGGTCCGAGCACTGCCTTGATGAGCGCGAAGCGGGACAACGGGCCCTCCGGTGTCAAGGGGTTCGATATAAATCTGTGCAGGTGAGGACGATACTCGCGGCGCCCGGGGTATTGCACATCGGGTTCACCGAGGTCTTACGCAGTGTTGACGCACGTTTACCTGCGGTGCCGCGCCAGGACCGTCCCGTAACCGGGCCGCCATGTTGTGACGCATCTCGCGTTCCTCGGTGACAGCGCGTCAAACCTGCCAGGCGGTACGACATCCAGCGTCACCGCCGTGTTCGGGCCGAGGTCTCCCGCCCGTCATCTACGCGCACCTACGATCGGCGCGCAGCGACGGGGCGACGCCAGGAGGCTTCATGGACACGCAGGGAACGCAGGGGCCGGACGAGCGAGCGGGTGGCACCGGACGGCGGGCGCTGCTCGGCGCCGCCGTGCTCGGCGCGGGAGTGGCCGCACTCGGACCGGCGGGCGCGGCGAGAGCCGCCGAGGCGACGACGGCCCGCCACGGGGGCGGCGGCCTGAAGGACCTGCCCAAGCCGACGATCATCGGTCACCGCGGCACCAGCGGCTACCGCCCGGAGCACACCTTCGGCTCGTACAACCTGGCGCTCGACATGGGCGCCGACATCGTCGAGGCCGGTGACCTCGTCCCCACCAAGGACGGTCACCTCGTCTGCCGGCACGAGCCGGAGATCGGCGGCACGACGAACGTCGCCGACCACCCCGAGTTCGCCTCCCGCAAGACCACCAAGCTGCTGGACGGCGTCTCCACCACCGGCTGGTTCACCGAGGACTTCACGCTCGCCGAGCTGAAGACCCTGCGCGCGATCGAGCGCATCCCGGTCAACCGCCCGCACAACATGCTCTACAACGGCCGCTGGGAGATCCCCACCTTCGAAGAGGTGCTCAAGTGGCAGGACGAGCAGACCCGTAAGCGCGGCAAGCAGGTCTTCATCTACCCCGAGATGAAGCACCCCACCTACTTCCGCAAGCGCGGCTTCGACATGGAGAAGCTGCTCGCGAAGGCCCTGCGCAAGCACGGCAAGGACCGCAGGAACTCGCCGGTCCTCATCCAGTCCTTCGAGCCGACCAGCATCCAGAAGATCAGCAAGCTTGTCGGCAACAACCTGGCGGTGCTGCTGTCCGGCACGGGCACCCGCCCCTTCGACTTCGTCGACCTGGGCGACCCGCGCACGGTCGACGACCTCGTCACGCCGAAGGGCCTCGCCGAGATCGCGACGTACGCGCAGGGCCTGGGCCCGACGCTCGACCTGATCATCACGAAGAACGCCGACGGCAGCCTGAACAAGGAGACCACCCTGGTCGCCGACGCGCACAAGGCGGGCCTGATCCTGCACCCCTACACCATGCGCAACGAGAACCCCTTCCTGCCGCTGGAGTACCGCAAGGGCACGGACGCGGACGCCTACGGCGACGCGTTCGGCGCCTTCAAGCGGTACTTCGCCACCGGCATCGACGGCGTCTTCACCGACAACGCCGACACCGGCCTGCTCGCCCGCGCGGACTTCGTCAACGGCTGAGCCCCGCGCCCCGTTGGAGTGACAGACGGCCGCCCCGGCAACCTTGTGCCGGGGCGGCCGCGTCGTGCCGCATATGACGCACCAACTTGTCGCCACCTTGCGCCCACTGCTCGCCGCCGAGGCCTCTGCCGAGGCATATGCCTCCGGAACCGAGCCCGGCGACCTCGAACAGGCCGTCTGGCTCCGCCTCCTGGAGCGCCTCGACGCCTCCGGCCCCCCGGTCGACCCCCAGCGCTGGCTCCGCCGCGCGGTCCGCTCGGAGGCCCAGCGCACCCGTCGTACCGCACGTCTCGAACAGTCGTACGGCGATGATCCGGTCGACGACAGCGACCGCGGCCCCGAGCAGGCCGCGCTCACGGCGGCGCGGCATCGCGCGCTCCATGACGCGGTGCGCCGGCTGCCGGGCCGTTGCCCGCGGCTGATGGAGGCGCTGCTGTCGCCCAAGGACCTCACTTACCGCGAGATCGCGGGGGAGTTGGGTATCTCACAGGGCAGTCTCGGCCCGGAACGTTCCAGATGTCTGGGATGTCTTCGGCGATTGCTGACGCCGGAGGTTGCGGCCCACGAAGCACGGGGATAGGAGTGAGGAACCAAGTGGCGATCAGGTGAGCGGGAGGCGTGCGCACATGGGCATGAGCGTGACCATCTCGGTGGCGACCGAGCAGGACTCAGAGCAGATCTTCAGGTTGCAGTACCTGTGCTTCCAGAGCGAGGCGGCGCTGTACGGCAACTACCGCATCGACCCGCTCGTCCAGAGTCTCGACTCGGTCCGGAGCGAGGTCGGCTCCGACTGCGTCTTCGTCGCCAGGCTGGGCGAGGAGGTGGTCGGATCGGTCCGCGGCACGGTGACCGAGGACGGCGCGGCTGCCATCGGCAAACTCTGCGTCCACCCGCGCCTCCAGGGCCACGGCATCGGCGCCCGCCTCCTCCGCGCGGCCGAATCGGCCCTCGCCGGTGAGCGCGGCGCCAAGAAGTTCCGCCTGCACACCGGCCACCGCAGCGAGGGCAACCTCCGCCTGTACCGCCGCGTCGGCTACGAGACCGTAGGCACCTCCCAGGGCGACGACGGCGTACCGATGATCGTCCTGGAGAAGCCGGTCGAGGCGTACGTCGCTACGGCGTGACGGTGTCGGCCGGGTCGCCGGAGTCGGCCGTGCGGTTCTTCCGCAGCCAGTAGAGCGCGGACAGCGGCAGCAGCACGGGGATGAAGACGTACCCCGCGCCGTAGTACGACCAGACCGTCGCGTCCGGGAAGGCCGAGCTGTCGATGACGGTCAGCGTTCCGACGATGAGCACACCCGCGAGTTCGGCGGCGCAGCAGACCTGTGCCGCCCTGCGGGCCGTCTCGCCGCCCCGGATCAGGGAGTACGTGATGAATGCGTACACCACGCCCGCCACGGCCGACAGGGAGTAGGCGAGCGGGGCCCGGTCGAACTCGGTGGCGATCTGGTAGACGGAGCGGGACACCGCGCCGACGACCATCACGCCGTAGAACCAGACGAGCAGCATGCCGGGCCCGCTGATGAGACGCTTCGGCTTCTCTTCCACGGTGTTCTCTTCCACGGTGGTCATCTCAGCTTCCCCAGATGTCGTAGAGCCGCACTTCGAGCACGGCGAGGACCACACCGCCGGCCGCGACCGTGATCGAACCCCAACGTGTGCGCTCCGTCAGTGACATGAGGCCCGCCGCCGGGACGGTCGCGAACGCGCCCAGCAGATACGCCACGAAGATCACCGTGCCCTGCTCCGCCTTCTCACCGCGCGCCAACTGCACGATCCCGACCACCAGTTGGACCGTGGCCAGCAGGGTGACGACGGCCATTCCGATGAAGTGCCAGTCCTTGGTCGGCTGATCACGGTAGGCCGCCCACCCGCACCAGGCGGCGAGCAGCAGCGCGGCGACACCGGTCGCCAGCGTCAGGGCATCAAGCATGCAGTGACCCTATTACGGTCCATAAGGCCGCTGACCGTAGGGTCGAGTGCATGAAGATCCACGCTCAAGCCCTCCTGTTCGACAACGACGGCACACTCGTCTCCTCCCTCGAATCCGTGCGCCGGTGCTGGACCCGGTGGGCGGCCGAGTTCGGGATCACCGCCGAGGACTTCGCGCGGGTCGAACTGCACGGGCGGACCGCCGTGGCGATAGCCGCCGACCTGCTGCCCGCCGAGGTCGTCCCGGCGGCGGTCGCGTGGATCGAGGCGCTGGAGGTGGAGGACGTGCCCAACGGCGGTGCGACCCTGCTGCCCGGCACCCGGGACTTCCTCGACTCGCTGCCCGCCGACCGCTGGGCCGTTGTCACCTCCGCCACCCGCCGGCTCGCCGAGGCCCGGCTCGCGCACGCAGGCATCCTCCCCAAGACCCTCGTGGTCGCCGAGGACGTCAGGCGCGGCAAGCCCGACCCCGAGCCCTACCTCCTCGCCGCCCGCCAACTGGGCGTCGACCCGGCCCGCTGCGTCGTCTTCGAGGACGCCCCGGCGGGACTCCAGGCCGGCCGCGCGGCCGGAATGATCACCGTGGCATTGGCCACAACCCACCAGGCCCACGAGCTCGACGCCGACCTTGTTGTGAGTGACCTGTCAGCCCTGTCTGCCCTGGTCAGTGACGGGGGAGTCGAGATCTCCGTACGCGGCTGACGGGCGTCCGCCGCTGTCCGGCATGCGGACAGCGGCCCTTTGTCAGGACCGTACGTCTGCTTTACTGATTCCATGACCACGACGAGCAGCCGCACCCTTGCGACCGAGGCGACCCTGACGCCCGGTGCTCGTTGTATGTGTCGAATGTGCGCCTTCTAGAGGGCCCCCGCACCACCCCAGAGCCTCGCGCCCCGAAGCGAGCCGTCGTGGCATGTGCGTGTCCATACGCCTTGTGTCGTATGTGACCGACGCCGCCCCGCGCACATTTCCCCCCTCGTACCAGGGCACACCCACGCCCGCGTACCCGACAGTCATGGAACCCCAGTGATCACCACATCGGGCCTGACCAAGGTCTACCGCTCACGCGGCCGTGAGGTCACCGCCCTCGACGGCGTCGATCTCCACGTCCGCGAAGGCGAGGTCTACGGCGTCATCGGCCAGTCCGGCGCCGGCAAGTCCTCGCTCATCCGCTGCGTCAACCTGCTGGAGAAGCCCACCGCCGGCACGGTCACCGTCGCCGGGCAGGACCTCACCGCCCTCGCCGGGCGCGGACCGCGCGCCGGACGGGAACTCCGGCAGGCGCGCAGCCGTATCGGCATGGTCTTCCAGCACTTCAACCTGCTCTCCTCGCGGACCGTCCAGGACAACATCGAGCTGCCGCTCGAGATCCTCGGCAAGTCCGGGAGGGAACGGTCCGCCAAGGCCCTCGAACTCCTCGACCTCGTCGGGCTCGCCGACAAGGCGAAGGCCTACCCGGCCCAGCTCTCCGGCGGTCAGAAGCAGCGCGTCGGCATCGCCCGCGCCCTGGCCGGCGACCCCAAGGTGCTGCTCTCCGACGAGGCCACCAGCGCGCTCGACCCGGAGACCACCCGCTCGATCCTCCAGCTGCTGCGCGACCTGAACCGGCAGCTGGGCCTGACCGTCCTGCTCATCACCCATGAGATGGACGTCGTCAAGAACGTCTGCGACTCGGCCGCCCTGATGGAGAACGGCCGCATCGTCGAGTCCGGCACGGTGAGCGAACTGCTCGCGACCCCGGGCTCCGCGCTGGCCTCCGCGCTCTTCCCGGTCAGCGGCGAGGCGCACGGCGAGGACCGCACGGTCGTCGACGTCACCTTCCACGGCGAGGCCGCCACCCAGCCCGTCATCTCCCAGCTCTCGCGCACCTACAACATCGACATCTCGATCCTCGGCGCCGCCATCGACACCGTCGGCGGACTCCAGGTCGGCCGCATGCGCATCGAACTGCCCGGCCGCTACGAGGACAACGTGGTGCCGATCGGCTTCCTGCGCGAACAGGGCCTACAGATCGACGTGTTGGGCCAGGAGCCCGTACTGCTGAAGGAAGGTGCCAAGTGACCTGGTCGGAGATGCAGCCGCTGCTGTCCCAGGCGTGTTGGGACACGCTGTACATGGTCGGCTGGTCCACGGTCATCGCCGTCGTCGGCGGACTCCCGCTCGGCATCCTGCTCGTCCTGACCGACCGCGGCGGACTGCTCCAGAACCTCGCCGCCAACAAGGTCATCGGGCAGATCGTGAACGTCGCCCGCTCGCTGCCGTTCATCATCCTCATGGTCGCGCTGATGAACTTCACCCGGACCATCACGGGGACGACGATCGGCCGCGAGGCCGCCATCGTGCCGCTCGCGATCGGGGCAATCCCCTTTTTCGCACGCCTTGTTGAGACAGCTGTCCGCGAAGTGGACGGCGGGCTCGTCGAGGCCGTGCAGTCGATGGGCGGCAACACCTGGACGATCGTGCGCAAGGTCCTCGTACCGGAGTCCCTGCCCTCGCTGATCTCCAGCACCACCACCACGATCGTCGCGCTCATCGGCTACTCCGCCATGGCCGGCACGGTCGGCGCCGGCGGTCTCGGCGACATCGCCATCCGCTACGGCTACCAGCGCTTCGAGACCCAGCTGATGTGGATCACCGTGGCGATCCTCGCGGTCGTCATCTCCCTCATCCAGTTCGCCGGCGACTACGCGGCCCGCTCGGTCCACCGGCGCGGCGGACGGTCAGGACCCGCGCCGAGGCTACGGCTGCTGAAGGCCGCGTAAGCACACCCCGGCACCCCACCCCACAGGCTCCCCGCACCACCCATCGCGGGGTCGTACCACGCAACACCCTTCAGGAAAGGCACTTTTCGTGCGTAACACCGCAAAGCTCACCACCGCCGTCCTCGCCGCCGGAGCCCTCACCTTCGCGCTCTCGGCCTGCGGTTCGGACAAGGGTTCCTCCTCGGCCTCCTCCGACTACAGCGGACCGCTGGTCGTCGCCGCGAGCCCCACGCCGCACGCCGAGATCCTCGACTACGTCAAGGACCACCTGGCGAAGAAGGCCGGACTCGACCTGGAGGTCAAGGAGTTCACCGACTACGTCACGCCGAACACGGCGACCGAGGACGGCTCGGTGGGCGCCAACTACTTCCAGAACCAGCCGTACCTGGACGACTTCAACAAGAAGAACGGCACCCACATCGTGCCCGTCGTCACGGTCCACCTGGAGCCGCTCGGCCTCTACTCCCACAAGGTCAAGAGCGCCGACGCCCTCAAGAGCGGCGCGACGGTCGCCGTCCCGAACGACAGCGTGAACGAGGCCCGTGCCCTCAAGCTGCTCGCGGCGAACGGGCTGATCACCCTCAAGTCCGGTGTGGGCAACGAGGCGACCCCCGCGGACATCACCAAGAACCCGAAGAAGCTCAAGTTCAAGGAGTTGGAGGCGGCCCAGACCCCGCGCTCCCTGGACGACGTCGACGCGGCCGTCATCAACGGCAACTACGCGATCTCCTCGGGCCTGAAGCCCGCCAAGGACGCCCTCGTCCTGGAGTCCGCGACGAACAACCCGTACGGCAACTTCCTCGCGGTGAAGAAGGGCAACGAGAAGGACCCGCGCGTCAAGAAGCTCGCGAAGCTGCTGACTTCGCCCGAGGTGAAGAAGTTCATCGAGGACAAGTACGCCGGTTCCGTCATTCCGTCATTCCGTCCTTCTGAGCCGAGTCGGGGGATTCACCATGCGCAAGGGCATCGCCGTCACGGCGACGGGACTCGCCGTGACCTTCTTCGGCCTCACGGCCTGCGGTTCGGGCTCCGACTCCGGCAAGAGCGGTGGCAAGGACGACGGCACCCTCGTCGTCGGCGCCACCGCCGTGCCGGCCGGCGAGGTCCTGACGTACATCAAGGACAACCTCGCCGAGAAGGCCGGACTGAAGCTGGAGATCAAGGAGTTCACGGACTACGTCCTGCCGAACACCGCGCTCCAGGAGGGCTCGCTGGACGCGAACCTCTACCAGAACCAGCCCTTCCTGGACGAGTTCAACAAGTCCAAGGGCACCGACCTGGTCTCCGTCGTCCAGGCGTACCTGCCGCCGATGGGCGTGTACTCCAAGAAGATCCAGGACATCGTGAAGCTCGCCGACGGAGCCACCGTCGCCGTGCCGAACGAGACCACCAACGAGGGACGCGCCCTCAAACTCCTCGCCGCCAAGGGGCTGATCACGCTCAAGGCGGGGGCGGGAACCGACGCGTCGCCGGCGGACGTCACGGCCAACCCGAAGCACCTGAGGTTCAAGGAGCTGGACCCCGCCCAACTGCCGCGCTCGCTCGACGACTTGGACGTGGCCGTCATCAACAACAACTACGCCCAGGACGCGGGCCTCAGCCCCGCGAAGGACGCGATCCTCCTGGAGTCGGCGAAGGACAACCCCTACGCCAACCTCCTGGCCGTCAAACGCGGCAACGAGGACGACCCCCGCGTCGAGAAGCTCGCGAAGCTTCTCGTCTCCGCCGACGTGAAGAAGTTCATAGCGGAGAAGTACAAGGGCTCCGTCCTGCCGGTCACTTCCGGCTGACGGGGGCGTATACGGCGTATCACCACGCACGGGGTCCACTCGCTCACCGCGGGTGGACCCCGTGGTGCGGTTCACTGCTTTGATGCTGCATGCTGGGCAGTTCAGGTTGCCCTGAACATTTTCCGAAGGTTACGGAGCGGCGCATGACGAGCACCTTCCCCAACATCTCCATCAGCACGGAGCGGTTGGTGCTGCGGCCCCTCGACGAGGACGACGTGCCTGCCCTGACCGAGATGATGAACGACGAACAGGTCGCGGCCTGGACCGACGTCCCCCAGCCGTTCACCGAGGCCGGCGCCCGCCGGTGGATCACCGACTACGCGCCCGCCGAACGGACTTCGGGCCGCGGCCTCGACCTCGCCGTCACCGAGTTCCTCACCCAACGGCTCGTCGGCGTCGTCCAGTTGACCAAGACCGACTGGCACATCCGGTCCACCGAGCTGTCGTACATCATCGCCCCCTGGGCCCGTGGCGAGGGCTACGCCTCCGAGGCGGCGCTCGCCACCGCCCAATGGCTGTTCGGGGACCAGAAGTTGGAGCGCATCGAACTGCGCACCGCCGCCGACAACACGGCCTCACAGCAGGTGGCCCAGAAGATCGGCTGCATCAGTGAGGGCGTCCTGCGGGGCGCGTGCATAGTGCATGTCCACGGCGACGACGGCACCTGGAGCGACGTCCGCACCGACTTCATCGTGTGGAGCCTCCTCCCGGAGGACCTGGAGGGCACGGCCGAACAACTCGAGGACGTCGACGGTTTCACGTCACTCGCCGACTGGAACTGAATTCGGCGGGTACGACCACGGGAGCACCGCCCAGCCGCACCAGGTACCCTCACGGTGCCCGCGTACGGGCCGCTTCCCCCGACTACCTGCGAATCACCCCTGGAGACTGACGACGATGGCCGACCGCGTCACGGTGATCGGCTGGGACGGCTCTCCGCTGACCGCCGCGGCACGCTCCGCCCTCGCCGCCGCCACCCTGGTGGCCGGCGCGCCGCACCATCTCGCGCTCCCCGAGGTACCGCCGCGCGCCGAGCGCATCCGCCTCGGCAGCGTCGCCCTCGCCGCCCGCCGCATCGCCGGCCACCGCGGCACCGCGGTCGTGTTCGCCGACGGGGACCCCGGCTTCTTCGGAGTCGTACGGACCCTGCACGCACCCGAGTTCGGCCTGGAGGTCGAAGTCGTCCCCGCCGTCTCCTCCGTGGCCGCCGCCTTCGCCCGCGCCGGGATGCCCTGGGACGACGCACAGGTGGTCGTCGCACACCGGCGCACCCTGCGACGCGCGGTGAACGTGTGCCGGGCCCACACAAAAGTCGCCGTCCTCACCTCACCGGGCGCCGGCCCGGCCGAACTCGGCCTCCTCATGGAGGGCGTCCACCGCACCTTCGTCATCTGCGAGGAACTGGGCACCGAGCACGAGCAGGTCACCGTCCTCACCTCCGACAAGGCCGCCGACCGCACCTGGCGCGACCCCAACGTCGTCATCGTCATGGGCGGCCCGGTCGGCCCGGCCGTCCCCAAGACCAGCGGCGAGGGCTGGATCGCCGGCCGCGACCCGGCCGCCGTCGCCCGCGGCTGGACCCTGCCCGCCGAGGCCTACGGCGGTGAGCTCGGCGAAGGTGAGACGGATCTGCTCCGGGCCGCCCAACTCGCCCGCCTGGGCCCGCGTGTCGGAGACCTGGTGTGGGACATCGGCTGCGGCAGCGGCGCCTTCGCCATCGAGGCCGCCCGCGCCGGAGCCGCCGTCATCGCCGTCGACCGCGACACCCAGGCCTGCACCCGCACCGACTCCGCCGCCCGGAGCTTCGGCGTGCACCTCCAGATCGTCCAGGGCGACGCCCCGCACATCCTGGAGAACCTCCCCGAACCCGACGTAGTACGCGTCGGCGGCGGGGGAGTGGCCGTCGTCTCCGCGGTCGCCGACCGGCGCCCGCAGCGCATCGTGGCGCACGCCTCCACCCGCGACGAGGCCGAACTCGTCGGCCGCGACCTGACGGAGCACGGCTACCACGTGGAGTGCGCCCTCCTCCAGTCCGTCGAACTCGACACCAGGGCCTGGACGGAGACGGAACGGAGCGTCGCGTTCCTGCTCAGCGGCCTCCTTCCGGAGCGCGTTTCGTGACCCTCGCACCGTCCCCGTGATCCTGTTGTCGTACTGCGCGCGGTAGGCTGGCGGACTGTTGTACCGCATCGGGTGACCCGGCACTTCGTTCGTCAATGTCCGGAAAACCCGCCCGTTTTGGGGTGAGTGTGGTACGGCGGAACCGGAGGACGCGCAACGTGGCGCAGTCCACAGCGAGCTGTCGCGGGTCAACCTGTCGCGACGGCCGAACGGGCGCGAGAATGCCAGTCAATGGCTTTGTCGTCTAAATGGCTTTGTCGCTTTTTGACGTCGGGTCGTTCGTGCCGCTGGACAGGCACGCTCGTTCTCCACTGCGGGGCGGTCGGTGCGCCGTTCCCGGTGAGCGGGTCGTAGAAGCACTAACCGATGGGCGAGGGGTACGCATGACCGACACCGGCCAGATCCCGGCCGAGGGGCTGCCGGAGAACGCAGGCATGGTGGAACAGCCAGGCGTTCCCGCGCACGGCGCGTACACCTACCTCTCCGAGACCACCGCCGAGGACGAAGACCTGTTGCTGCTGCCGGGCGCCCAGGGCGCCTGGGGCAACGAGGTCCCGCCCCCCGCCCCCGAGCCCGTCGTCGAGACGGTCCAGCAGCCGGTTCCGCAGGAGGCCGCGCCGCATGAGGCGGGTGTCCATGAGCCGGGCGCGCAGGAGGCTGCCGCGTACGAGGCCGCTTTGCACGAGGCCGGTCCGTACGAGGCCGCCGCACATGAGCCGGGTCCGCACGAGACGGCCGGCCGTGACAGCGGTTCCGTCGATCTGGGAGGCGTCCGGCTTCCCGCGTCGCCGCCGCCCGCGCCGGTTCCGCCGCGCCGCCCGCTGCACCTCGGCCCGCCCCTCCCCGACACCTCCGCGAGCCCGGTCCGCTCCCTCGCCGACCGCGGCCCCGCGGGTGCGCCGGTACGGCAGCCGGGCCCGCAGACGACCGGCCCCGAGTACTTCGACGCACCCCAACTCCGCGACCAGCCCCCGCAGGGCGCGACTCCCTGGGGCGCCCAGGCTCCGGTGAGCGCGGGGGTGCCGACAGCGGAAACGGTTGTTCCGGTTGGCGAATCGGAGGGCCAGTCGGTCGGCGGGGGGATCGCCATGGCCCTGGACGCCGGGGTCGTCGTGCCGGAACCGGAACCGGGTCCCGTCATGACCGCGGGCGCGAGCACCGGTAAGGACGCTGACCTGGCGCAGGCTCCCGACGCCGGCGGGGCGTGGCAGGGACATGGGCAGATGTTCGCGGGGGAGCCCGCGGCCGCCTTCGCCCACGTGAGCACGGAGAGCTCCGGGAACGCCGGTGTCAGTGTTGCCGAGGTGGGGCAACTGCCGGAGAACGCCGAGGAGTTGGTCGCCGAGCAGGCGCAGGTCCAGGTCCAGGCCCCCGTGCAGGCGCAGGTGGATGTGCCGGGCTCCGATGTCGGGTTCGCGCCGGGTGGTGACGGGCACGGTGGTGACGCCGGGTACGTGCTGGAGGGTGCGGGTGCCTTCGAGGCTGTGCCGGTTCCCGGGGGCGCGTTCGTCGTGGATGCCGAGCAGGAGCTGGGCCAGGTTGCCGCTCCGGTTGTGGTGCCGGTTGCCGTGCCGGGTGCCGATGTCATGCCGGAGCCTGAGGCCGTGCCGGTTCCCGAGGCGGCGTTCGCCCCCGAGGTCGAGGCTGAGGCGCTGCCGGAGGCCGTTGATGTGGCGGGAGCCGGAGAGGGCTTCGACGCCGGTTTCGCTGCCGCGAACGAGCAAGGCGCTGAGGCCGAGGCGGTCTATGGCGCCGAGCAGGTTGCCCAGCCCGTACTCGCTCAGGGTCCCGAAGAGGTACTCGCGCAAGCTGTCGCCCCCGAGCCGGCGTTGGCTCATGACGCCGCGCAGCAGCCCGAAGCCGTAGCCGCTCCGGAGCCGGTCCAGGCAGAGGACGTCACGTACGCCCCCGGGGTCCCCGTTCCAGCGGACGTTCGGTCGATTGAGGGACGCGACGAAGGCTCTGCGTCCCGCGCCGCCGACCGACAGCGACCGTGAGGATCCGCCGGGTGACGGCGGTCGCCCGACCGAGGAACGGT
>NZ_JBLTJC010000084.1:0-33595 GCF_048158785.1 Streptomyces colwelliae
GGCTGCACGGCTGGCGGGTCACCGACTGCGCGGTCACCATGACGCACTCCGGCTACTCACCCCGGCAGAGCCACGCCCACCAGGGCTTCGACAAGAGCATGTCGAGCACTGGGGCCGACTTCCGCGGGCGATCCATCGGCCGTTGCGGTGAGATGAGGGGGCCGCCCACCAGGCACGGACACTTCGCGTCGTCAACAGCCTTAGCAGTCTCGCCAGTTCGGCTCCGGCGAGTCGCCCAGTACTCAGCTCCGCAACGGCCGCCAGACCCCCGGCAACAGCACGACCGCGACCACCGCAGCCACCCCATAAAGCCCCGCCGAGCCGACCGCGACCGTATGGAACCCGCGTAGGAACCGGCCCTCGTCCCGCGGTGGGCCGGCGATCGCGCCCGCCACGGCGATGCCGATCGCGCCGCCGGTCTGGCGGGCGGTGTTGTTGACGGCGGAGGCCAGCCCGGCTCGGTCTGCGGGGGCTGTGGAGATGGCCGCCGCGACGACCGCCGGGGTGAGCAGACCGCAGCCGATGCCCCACAGGAGGAGTGCGGGGAAGAGGACCGGGAGTCCGGAGTGCGGCTGGGCGCGAGCCAGGAGGGCGAGACCGGCCGCGGCGATCAGCAGACCCGCCGCGGCCGGCACACGCGAGCCGATCCGGCTGGTGATCCGGCCGCCGAAGGGAGCCATCACCGCGAGCGGCGCGAACAGCGGGAGAACGGCGAGTCCCGCGACCAGCGCCGACCGGTGCTGCACGGACTGCAGGAACAGCATCAGCACGAACAGGGTGCCCAGGGTGCCGAGGTTCATGATCCCGGCGGTTGCGTTCGCCGCGTCGAAGGCTGGCCTGCGCAGCAGTGCCGGCGGGAGCATCGCGTCGTCGCCGCGCCGGAGCTCGGCCACCGTGAGGGCGACGAGGGCCAGGACGGCGATGGTCGCGGCAGTGACGACGTACGGGGAACCGGCCCCCGTACGCCCGCCCTCGATGAAGGCGTACGTCGTCGCGAGCAACACGAGACCGCCGAGCAGGAGGCCGGGCGGATCGAGCCGGCGGGCCCCCGTCTCCTTGCTCTCCTCCACGACGGCCGCGGACCGGACGAGTGCGAAGAGCACGACGGGCACGTTGATCAGGAAGATCGACCGCCAGCCGAGCCAGTCGGTCAGCGCGCCGCCGAGCAGCGGGCCCGCAGGCAGGGCCAGGCTGCCGACGCCGGCCCAGACACCGATGGCACGCGCGCGTGCCGCGTCGTCGGGATACGCACGGCTGATGACGGCCAGCGTCCCCGGCAGCAACAGCGCGGCACCCACTCCCTGCACCACGCGGGCGGCGACCAGTACGGCCACGTCCGGGGCCAGTCCGCAGCCGAGGGAACCGGCGCCGAAGACGGCGAGTCCGGCCAGCACGACGCGGCGATGACCGTACCGGTCCCCTGCCGTGCCGCTGGTGAGCATGAGGGCGGCGAGCGCCAGGGCGTAACCGTCGACGACCCATTGAAGACCGCCGATGTCGGTGTGCAGCCCCGAACCGATGCGCGGCAGCGCGACGTTGACGACGGTGACGTCGAGGAGGACCAGGAAATAGCCCGCGCACATGACAAGCAGGACGGTGCGGGGTGTGGTGTCCCGGCGTGCCGGACGCCGCCGGGTTTCTCGTGTAGCGGCCATGTTGTGTTGCGTACCCGAAGAGGCGTCGGTGATCCCGGTCAGTTTCTTGGCGGCAGCCGGTGCAGTACGAGGTCCGTCAGGGTGCCATCGGAGACCGTCATCGTCATGTACGTGCAGTACGGCTGGCGGCGCCGGTCCGTCGGGGAGCCCGGGTTGAGCAGTCGCAGCCCGGTGGCGGCCGTGGTGTCCCAGGGGATGTGACTGTGTCCGAAGACCAGCACGTCCAGGCCGGGGAAACGGGCCGCGCAGCGCGCCTCGCGGCCCTGGGCGGGGCCCGTCTCGTGGACGGTGCCGAAGCGCAGGCCGCCCAGTTCGGCGCACGCCACCTCGGGGAGCCGGGCGCGCAGTTCGGGCCCGTCGTTGTTGCCGTGGACGCCGACGAGCCGGCGGCTGCGGCTCTCCAGCAGGTCGAGGGTCGCGGCGTCGACCCAGTCGCCGGCGTGGAACACGACGTCGGCGCGCGGGAGTTCGGCGAGGAGCCGCGCGGGCAGTTCCTTGGCCCGCTTGGGGAGATGGGTGTCGGACATCAGCAGCAGACGCACGGCCTCAGCCTAGGGGCGCACTGCCGTCAGGGCTTGACGCCCACTCCGCACCACATCGGGAGGGGACCGGCGGCCGGGGTGTCCTCGGGGGCGGGACGCCAGTCGGGCAGCTGGACCACGCCCGGGTCCAGGATCTCCGTGCCGTCGAAGAAGCGGGTGACGTCGGCGTGGGTGCGCGGGGTGGCGCCCGCGTGTTCGGCGGCCCGCTCGTTGTAGACGCGCATCGACTCGGCGACCTCGTCGGCGCCGATGTCGGCCGCCGGGTGCGAGAGGACGAGGTGGCTGCCGGGGGCGAGCGCTTCCAGGAGGCGACGGGTGATCGTGTAGGGGTCGTCGCGGTCGGGGACGTACTGGAGGATCGCCACCAGCATCAGCCCCACCGGCCGGGAGAGGTCGAGGGTCTCGGCCGCGGCGGCGAGGATCCGGTCGACGTCCCGCAGGTCCGACTCCAGGTAGTCCGTCGCGCCTTCCCGGCTGCTGACGAGGAGCGCACGCGCGTGTGCCAGGACGATCGGGTCGTTGTCGACGTAGACCACACGGGCCTCGGGGTCGACGCGCTGGGCCACCTCGTGGGTGTTGTCCGCGGCCGGTATGCCGGTGCCGATGTCGAGGAACTGGCGGATGCCGGCCTTGTCGCTCAGCTCGCGGACCGCCCGCCCGAGGAAGGCCCGGTTGGCCCGCACAGCCGGGACGATCTCCGGGTTCGCCGCAGCGGCCAGCTCGGCCGCCTGCTGGTCGACGGGGTAGTTGTCCTTGCCGCCCAGCCAGGCGTTGTAGACGCGCGCGGGGTGCGCCACGGAGGTGTTGATCGGGGCCGTTCCGCCCGCTGAGTGCTCGTTCATCGTGATCCGCTCCCCACTCGCCTTCGCCCACCTGTCGGCGCACACGGTAGTCCACCCCGAAGAGATCTACAGGCAAGACTGTTCAGTTGCGACTGGACAGGTTTCTCTGTCGGTTTTACGGTGGGGCTCATGGATCGACAACAGCGCACGGAGACACCGGCGGGCATCTCCGACTCCGCCGCCCGCTCCGCGCGCGATCTGCGAGTGGTGCTCAGCCGGCTGCGGCGCAGGATCCGTGAGGTCGCGACGGACGAGGACCTGACCCCGTCGCAGGAGTCGGCGCTCACGCTCGTCGGCAAGCACGGCGCGGCCACGGCCAGTGCGCTGGCGTCCGCCGAGGGGGTCAGGCCGCAGTCGATGGCCGCCACCCTCGCCGCTCTCGACCAGCACGGGCTGATCCGGCGCAGCCCCGACCCCGAGGACGGCCGTAGGCAGCTCGTCACGCTCACCGAAGCCGGACGCGAGCGGATCGAGGACAACCGGCAGGTCCGCGAGGAGTGGCTCGCGCGCGCCTTCGAGGACCGGTACACCGAGCAGGAGCGACGCACGATCCTCGACGCGCTGACGTTGATGGAACGGCTCTCCGAACAGTGATACCGAAGCTCACCCAGGCACGAGCGACCACACGTCCCGCACCGACCGGCTTCGACCGGCGGCTGATCGCGCCGATGGTCCTCGGCTCCGTACTGAACCCGATCAACTCCTCGATGATCGCCGTGGCCCTGGTGCCCATCGGCATCGCCTTCGGGGCCCCGCCCTCGCAGACGGTCTGGCTGGTCTCGGCGCTCTATCTCGCCACGGCCGTGGGACAGCCGGTCATCGGGCGGCTCGTCGACATGTACGGGCCACGCCGTCTCTATCTCATCGGTACGGCCCTGGTCGGCATCGCCGGAGTCATGGGTGCCCTCGCGCCGTCGCTCGGCGTGCTGATCGCCGCCCGGGTCCTGCTCGGGTTCGGCACCTCGGCCGCGTATCCGGCCGCGATGCAGCTCACCCGCAGCGAGGCCGAGCGCACCGGGAAGGACAGCCCGGCCGGTGTCCTGACCGCGCTCGCCGTCTCCGCCCAGACGGTGTCGGTGATCGGGCCCACGCTGGGCGGCTTCCTGATCGGCGTCGGCGGCTGGCGCGCCATCTTCACCGTCAACGTGCCCCTGTCCGTGGTCTGTCTGGTCCTCGGCGCGCTGCGACTGCCGAGGACGAGCAAGGAGCCGGCCGGCGCCCGCCGCGACGTCGACCCGCCCGGCATGCTCCTGTTCGCCGTCATGCTGGTCTCGCTGATGATGTTCCTGACCGCCCCCAAGCTCTCCGAGTGGTACCTCCCGCTCCTCAGCGCCGCCGCGGCCGTCGCCTTCGCGAAACGCGAACTCCGCGTCCCTGAGCCCTTCGTAGACCTGCGCGTCCTCGGCGGCAACCTCCCCCTGGTGACGACGTACATCCGCCAGTTCCTCGGCTACACCACCTCGTACGCCTTCCTCTACGGCTACACGCAGTGGCTGGAGGAGGGGCGCGGGCTGCACGCCTCCGCCGCCGGACTCGTCCTGCTGCCCCTGTCCGTCACCGCCCTCGGCGTCTCGTCCCTCACCGGGCGCCGTGAGGCGGTCCGCGCCAAGCTGCTCGTCGGCGGTGCCGTCCAGGTCGTGGGCTGTGCCGCGCTCTTCCTGGTCGGATCCGGCAGTCCGGTCTGGCTGCTGCTCGCCGTCGGCGCCGTGCTGGGCGTACCGCAGGGCCTACTCGGTCTGGCCGGGCAGAACGCCCTGTACCGGCAGGCCGAGCCCGCGCGCATCGCGTCCGCCGCCGGACTGCTGCGCACCTTCATGTACCTCGGCGCACTGGCCGCGTCGGCGGCCACCGCGGCCTTCTTCCCGCACCGCGCCGACACCCCGGGACTGCACGACCTGGCCCTGTTCATGGCTGCCGGGTCGGCGCTGCTCCTGGTGATCACCCTGCCCGACCGTTCACTGCGCACCCTCTCCCCCAGAGCCACCTGAACCACGGAATCCCCGTACCTCCTGAAAGGCCTCTCCCATGGCACTCACCACCCTCGACCCGCGCACCGCCCTCGTCGTGATCGACCTCCAAGGCGGCATCGTCGGCGCCCCGACCCAGCCGTACAGCGGGCCCGAGGTCGTTGCCCGTACCGTCGAACTCGCCGACGCCTTCCGCGCCGCCGGCCTTCCCGTGGCCCTGGTGCGGGTCAGCTTCGCGGGCGACGGCGCGGACGCGGTGCCCGGCCGCACCGAGCAGCAGCGCGGCGGCGGCTCGGCCCGCCCCGAGGGCTGGGACGTGATCGTCGACGAACTGGCCGGGCACCCCGGCGACATCCACGTCACCAAGCGCAACTGGGGTGCCTTCCACGGCACCGGCCTCGACGTCCAGCTGCGCCGCCGCGGCATCACGCAGATCGTGCTGACCGGCATCGCCACCAGCATCGGCGTCGAGTCCACCGCCCGCGCCGCCCACGAGCACGGCTACCACGTGACCCTGGCCACGGACGCGATGAGCGACCTGGACACCGTCTCGCACACCCACAGCATCGAGCGGATCTTCCCGCGTCTCGGCGAAACGGGCACGTCCGCCGAAATCCTGGAACTTCTGGCCAAGACCCACGACGTGAGGTGACGTCCGTCCACGTCGGGTTAACCGTTGCCCAACAGCAGCCCAATGGGCGGCATCGAGACAGACCGGGTTAGCATCAGCCCACCGCGCCGTTCCACGACTGGGGACGGGCGGCGTAAACAAGGGGGCTAGAAGCCGGATGTCGGTCAAAGTCAGTGTCGTCGTCCCTGTGTACAACCCAGGGCCTTATATCGAGGATTGCATCTCCTCTCTCCTCAGGCAGTCGCTGCCTAACGACGAGTACGAGGCGATCTTCGTCGACGACGGCTCGACGGACGGCACGCCCGCGCGGCTCGACGAGATCGCCGCGGAGCACCCCCACATGCACGTGATCCACCAGGAGGCGTCGGGCTGGTCGGGCAAGCCCCGCAACGTCGGGATCGCCGCCTCCAAGGGCGAGTTCGTCATGTTCGTCGACAACGACGACTACCTCGGCGACGAGGCCCTGGAGCGGATGTACGAGTACGGCGTGGCCAACGGCGCCGACGTGATCGTCGGCAAGATGGCCGGCAAGGGCCGCGCCGTGCCCGTGGAGCTGTTCCGCAAGAACTATCCGCACGCGTCGGTCGAGACCGCGCCGTTGATGGACAGCCTCACCCCGCACAAGATGCTCCGGCGCGCGTTCCTCGACCGCATCAACCTGCGGTTCCCGGAGGGGCGTCGGCGCCTGGAGGACCACGTCTTCGTGACGGAGGCCTACCTCGCCGCGGACAACGTCGCCGTGCTCAGCGACTACGTCTGCTACTACCACATCAAGCGCGACGACGCCTCGAACGCCGGCTTCCAACGCTTCGACCCCGTCGGCTACTTCAAGAACCTGCGCGAGGCCCTCGACGTCGTCGAGAAGTACACCGAGCCGGGTCCGGCCCGCGACCGGATCTTCCGCCGCTGGCTGCGCGTGGAGATGATGGAGCGCCTCGGCGGCGGCCGGCTGCTCAAGGTCCCCGACGACTACCGCCGCGAACTCCTCAAGGAGATCCGCGGTGTCATGACCGAGCGCTTCGGCCCCGGTGTCGCGGCCGGTCTCGGCCCGCGGCTGCGGGTCGTCGCGGCCCTCGCCGCCGCCGACCGCTACGACGACCTCGTCGAGCTGGCCGAGTGGGAGGCCTCCCTCAAGCCGACCGCGGTCCCGGGCGAGATCGAGTGGCGCGACGGCAAGCTGCTCGTCCACTACCAGGCCGAGTTCGTCATCGACGGCAAGCCGGCCGTCTTCGAGGCCAAGGGCGCCCCCGCTCCCAAGCACCCGGAGCCGAAGACCCTCGCCGAGGCGACGGCCATGCTCACGGCCGACGCCACCGCCAACTTCAAGAAGGCGACGGCCGACCTCGTCGTCCGCGAACGCAGCAGCGCCGCCTCGCACTTCCAGCCCGTGCAGATCTCGCACGAGACGGTCGCCGACGGCGACGGCGTCCGCCTGGTGCTGCACGCCACGGCCACCATCGACCCGGCCACCGCCGCGGTCGGCGCCCCCCTGGGCAGCGGCCTCTGGGACACCTACGTCCGCGTCGTCATCGGCTCCTGGAACAAGGAGTGCCGTCTCGGCCCGGTCCCGCAGCACGGCGAGAACGCCGGGCACGCCGGTGTCATCTCCGGCCAGGTGCTGCTCCCGTACTACACGGAGCCGCACGGCAACTTCTCCCTGGACGTCGACAAGGCGAGCAAGCGCCTCGGCCTCGCCGACCTCAAGCCCGGCGACTTCACGGTCACCGGCGCCCGCGTCGGCGTCCTGCTCCCCTTCCACGTCCCGGCCACCACGGACGTACTGCTGCGTCTGACCCACAAGTCGTCCGGTACGACGCTGGACGTGCCCGGCGTGGTCTCCCCCGAGTCCTCCGGCGCACGGCTGGCCGCCGAGGTGCCGGCCGCGGATCTGAAGGACACGGCGTGGAACGCCTCGGTGTGCCTGACCCCGGCCGCCACCGGGCAGCGTTTCCTGGCGCTGCCGGTGCGGCTGACCGGTGACGCCGGTGGCATCCGGGTCGAGGCGGCCCCGAAGGCCGCCGCCAAGCCCGCCGAGCCTAAGCCGGCGCCGAAGCCGGTGGCCGCCAAGCCCAAGCCCGGGCTGGCCCGCCGGGTGGCGCGCAAGCTGAAGCGCGCGCTGAGCAAGTAGCGGTACCCGAGAGCGAGTTGCGGTACCCGAGCAAGCAGTAGTACCCGAGCAAGTCGGAGGACGGAAGAACGTGCGATCACTGGGGATTGAAGGCGCCTGGGTCCTGGAACCCAAGGTCTTCCCTGACGACCGGGGCAGTTTCCACGAGTGGTACCGCGGTGAGGAGTTCCGCGAGGCCACCGGGTACGACCTGGCTCTGTCCCAGGCCAACTGCTCGGTCTCACGGCGGGGCGTGGTGCGCGGAGTGCACTTCTCCGACGTGCCGCCGAGCCAGGCCAAGTACGTGAAGTGCGTGCGGGGCGCGGTCCTCGACGTGATCGTGGACATCCGCGTCGGTTCTCCCACGTTCGGTCAGTGGGAGGCCGTCCGGCTGGACGACGACACCCAGCACGCCGTGTTCCTCGCGGAGGGTCTCGGGCACGCGTTCATGGCCCTGACCGACGACGCGACGGTGGTGTACCTGTGCTCGACGGGTTACTCGCCCGGGCGTGAGCACGGGATCAACCCGCTGGACCCCGCGCTGGGCATCGCCTGGCCCGAGGGCTTCGAGCCGGTGCTGTCGGAGAAGGACGCGGAGGCTCCGACATTGGCAGAGGCGGAGCAGTCAGGACTTCTTCCGTCCTACGCGGACTGCTCCGCCTACTACGAGCGACTGCGGAGTGGACAGCTCAGCGACTGACGCTGAGCTGCTCCACCGAGCGGCGCAGGGGCTCCCAGCCGCGGGACCGCTTGGTCCCGCGGTCACGGGCTTTGGCGAGGGGGCCCCAGAAACCGGCGCCGAGCAGCGCCTCGGGCTTCACCGCGGTGGTGCGCTCCAGGATCGCCTCGGGCACCTTCTGCGGGTCCGGGACCTCGAACTCGGCGACGATCTCGTCGTACTTGTCCTGGAGGACCGTGCTGCTCGGGTCCGCGCCGAAGACGACAAGCTGGCCGGTGGGCTGCGTGTCGACCAGGACCGTCACCAGGTCGGGACGGTAGCGGGCGAGGATCTCGACCAACTTGTAGACGTCACCGGTCCAGGCGTCGGTGTGCCGGTCCCGGGCCGCCTCGTCGATGCTGCGGGGCAGCATGTCGTCGAAGACGATGACGCTGGCCCAGTCCGAGTGCTTCTCCACGTTGATGAAGTCGCGCAGCGCGTACTCGAACAGGTGCATGCCGTCGATGAACGACAGGTCCAGCGTGGTGGTCTTCCACCAGCCCAACGGGCTCCGGTTGCGGGCCAGTTGACGCATCGGGTGACGACCGCCCCGCAGGTGCACCAGCGGGTTGTCCCGGGCGAAGAAGTCGTCGCTGGTCGCCTTGGCCAGGTGGACGTCACAGCGGATCTCCGTGACCACCTTGAACGCGGGATCGATCGCGACGCTGGGCACCCGGGAGAGCGTCAGGCTGCGGCCGTCGTTGACGCCGATCTCCAGGTAGTTGCGGTTGGCGGTTGACTTGTGGAGCCCCCGCAGGAACTCATGGCGTTTCACGAAGAAATCTCCTTGCGGATGTGAGGAAGTGCTTCGTGCAGGGCGGACCGCCAGTCCCTCGGCGGTTCCAGGCCGACCTCCCGCCACCGCTCGTGCCCGAGGGCGCTGTAGGCGGGGCGGGGCGCGGGACGGACGAAGGCCGCGCTCGTGGTGGGGCGGACACGCTCCGGGTCTGCGTCGATGAGCCGGAACACCTCCTGTGCGAGACCGTGCCAGCTGGTCTCGCCGGAGCTGGTCGCGTGGAACACCCCGTGCGCGCCTTCGACTTGGCCGATACGGGCGCCGAGATCAGCGATCCGTACAGCGACGTCGGCGGTCCAGGTCGGCTGTCCGTGCTGGTCGTCGACGACGTCGAGAGTGTCGCGACGTGCTTCCAGCTCGATCATCGTGCGGACGAAGTTACCCCCACAAGCTCCGTACAGCCAAGCCGTGCGCACGACCGCGCTCGCACCGGGCAGTTCGGCCAACACGGCCTGCTCTCCCGCGAGTTTGGTACGGCCGTAGGCGGTGCGCGGTGCGGTGGAGTGATTCTCCGGGTACGGCGTACTGCGGGCCTCGCCGTCGAAGACGTAGTCGGTGGAGACGTGCACCATCCGCGCGCCCGAGGCGGCACAGGCGCGGGCGAGGAGCCGGGGCCCCTCGCCGTTGATGCGAAGGGCCCGCTCCTCGTCGGTCTCGGCGTCGTCGACGGCGGTGTACGCCGCGCAGTTCACCACCACGTCGGGGTGGTGCTCCGCGAACGCCCTGTCCACCGACGCGGGGTCGGTGATGTCCAGGGCGGCGCGGTCGAGACCGACGAACTGCTCACCGCGGCGGGCGAGTTCCTCCAGCACGTCGTGGCCGAGCATCCCGCCGGCACCGGTGACCAGCCACTTCATCAGGGGCGCTCCACCCGGGCCTTGAGGGGCTCCCACCAGGCACGGTTGTCGCGGTACCAGGCGACGGTGTCGGCCAGGCCGCTCGCGAAGTCGTGCTGCGGCTGGTAGCCGAGCTCGTCGTGGATCTTGGACCAGTCGACGGAGTAGCGCAGGTCGTGGCCCTTGCGGTCCTCGACGCGCTCGACCCGGTCCCAGTCCGCGCCGCAGGCTTCGAGCAGCAGGCCGGTGAGCTCCTTGTTGCTGAGCTCGGTGCCGCCGCCGATGTTGTAGACCTCGCCGGCCCGGCCCTTGGTGCGCACGAGCTCGATGCCCTGGCAGTGGTCCTCGACGTGCAGCCAGTCGCGGACGTTGAGGCCCTCGCCGTAGAGCGGGACCTTCTTGCCGTCGAGGAGGTTGCTGACGAACAGCGGGATGACCTTCTCGGGGAACTGGTGCGGCCCGTAGTTGTTCGAGCAGCGGGTGACGCGCACGTCCAGGCCGTGGGTGCGGTGGTAGGCCAGGGCGAGCAGGTCCGAGGACGCCTTCGACGCGGAGTACGGCGAGTTGGGCGCCAGCGGGTGGGTCTCGGGCCAGGAGCCGGTCTCGATGGAGCCGTAGACCTCGTCGGTGGAGATGTGCACGAACGGGGTGCGGTAGCGCAGGGCCGCGTCCAGCAGGACCTGGGTGCCCACCACGTTGGTGCGGACGAAGTCGGCGGCGCCGTTGATCGAGCGGTCCACGTGGGACTCGGCCGCGAAGTGGACGACCTGGTCCGCCTCGGCCATCAGCTTGTCGACCAGTTCGGCGTCGCAGATGTCGCCCTGGACGAACTCGAGGCGCGGGTGGCCTATTTCGAGGTTGTCGAGCGTGCCGGCGTACGTGAGCTTGTCCAGCACCGTGATGCGGGGCGCGTCAGCCGCGTCCGAGGCGAGCAGCGTGCGGACGTACGTGGAACCGATGAAGCCGGCGGCGCCGGTGACGAGGAGATTCATGAACGGATCTGCACCTTGCTGTGGTCTCCGAGAACGAGGCGGTGGGCGCTGGGTACCCCCGGAGCGGGGGTCACTTCGACGTGCTTGCCGATGAGCGAGGACTCGATCCGGCCCACCCCGGCGATGGACGAGTCCTGAAGCACTATGGAGAACTCCAGCTCACTGTCCGTGATCCGGCAGTTCTCCGCGACCGAGGTGAAGGGGCCGACGTAGGAGTCGCTCACCACGGTTCCGGCCCCGATGATGACGGGTCCGACGATGCGCGAGCGCTCGATGCGCGCGCCCTCTTCGATCACCACGCGGCCGATGGTCTCGGACACGTCGTCCACCTCGCCGTCGATGCGGCGGTCCATGCTCTCCAGGACGGTCCGGTTGACCTCGAGCATGTCGACGACGTTGCCCGTGTCCTTCCAGTAGCCGTGGATCACCGAGGAGCGCACGTCGGCGCCGTCGTCGATCAGCTGCTGGATGGCGTGGGTGATCTCCAGCTCGCCGCGCCAGGACGGCTTGATGGCGCGTACGGCGTCGTGGATGGCGGGGGTGAAGAGGTAGACACCGACCAGAGCGAGGTCGCTCTTGGGGTGCTCCGGCTTCTCCTCCAGGCCGATGACCTGGCCGGACTCGCTGAGTTCGGCGACGCCGAAGGAGCGCGGGTCGGGCACGTGGGTGAGGAGGATCTGCGCGTCGGGCTTGTTGGCCTGGAAGCCCTCGACGAGACCGGTGATGCCGCCGACGATGAAGTTGTCACCGAGGTACATCACGAAGTCGTCGTCGCCGAGGTACTCGCGCGCGATCAGTACGGCGTGGGCCAGTCCGAGGGGACGGTCCTGCGGGATGTAGGTGATCTTCAGGCCGAACTTCGACCCGTCACCCACCGCCTCCTCGATCTCCGCCGCGGTGTCACCGACGATGATGCCGACCTCGGTGATTCCCGCGTCGGCGAGTGATTCGAGCCCGTAGAAAAGGACGGCCTTGTTGGCCACCGGGACGAGCTGTTTTGCCGATGTGTGTGTGATCGGCCTCAGGCGGGATCCAGTGCCGCCGGAGAGAACGAGAGCCTTCATCGCTTCACCTTAGCGTCATCTTCGGACGTGCATCGTTCCTCCCTATGTTCGTTTATTACGACCGGCCAACGATGAGGGGGCCCTGAGGTGTCTAGCCGCCCGACGGGCCGGACATATCGCCCGCGGCCCGTGCCACGTCCACCTCGACCTCGGTCCGGTCGAGGCCCTCGTCCCTCGCGTACTCGTCCGCCGCGGCCTGCATGTCACGGGCGAGGTCGCGCCAGGCCCGCCACGCGGTCTCGTAGATGTCGGTCTCGGTCTCGGTCCAGGATTCGTGGGCGGGGGCTCCCAGGGAGTCCCGCATCTCCTGGACCCGGGCGCGTGCCGCCTGGGCCGCGCGGTGCTTCTCGACCAGTTCTTCGAAGGTGTGTGCCACAAGCCCGCACCCCATCACGGCAAGGGCGCGCAACGGCCCCGACCTGCCGTTCTACGTCCGGACAGGCACCCGTGCGGCCGTCTACCGGTCGAGGGCGATCTCGGCCCACACCTGCTTGCCGCCGCTCACCGGCACCGTGCCCCAAGCCGCCGACATGGCCTCGACGAGGAGGATGCCGCGCCCGCCGGTGGCCTCCCAGCCGATGCTGGTGGGTTTGACCGGGGTGCGCGGCGAGGAGTCGGCCACGGAGACGCGGAACCGCCGGTTGACGAGGGTGAGGTCGAGGCGGACCGGTCCGTCGGTGTGCACCAGGGCGTTGGTGACCAGCTCGGAGACGACGAGCAGGATGGTGTCGATCTCCTCGGTGACGCCCCAGGTGCGCAGGGTGCGCTTGGTGAAACGGCGGGCGTGCCGGGCCGCCTCGGGGACGCGCCACACCGTCCAGTTCTCCCGGCGGGGGCGGGTCGCCAGGCCGTCGTAGCGCATGAGGAGGAGGGCCACGTCGTCCTCGCGGCGGGCGTTGCCGAGCAGGGCGTCGGCGACGAGTCCGAGGTGGGCGGGGTCGGAGACGGCCAGGCCGTGGGCGAGCCGGTCGAGCCCCTCGTCGATGTCGGCCTCCTTGGACTCCACGAGGCCGTCGGTGGTGAGGGCGATGACCGTGCCGGGCTGGAGCCGCAGCGGGCTCATGGGGAAGTCGGCCTGCGTGACCACGCCGAGCGGCGGTCCGCCGTCCGCCTCGGGGATCTCGGTGCTGCCGTCCGGGTGGCGCACGACGGGCGGGAGGTGACCGGCCCGCACGTACCAGGCGGAGCCCTCCTCCAGGTCGACGTCGACGTAGCAGCAGGTGGCGAAGAGGTCGGTCTCCAGGTCGATGAGCAGGCGGTTGGCGTGCGAGACGACGACGTCGGGCGGGTGTCCCTCGACGGCGTAGGCGCGCAGCGCGGTGCGCATCTGGCCCATGAGGGTGGCGGCGCCCGCGTTGTGGCCCTGGACGTCGCCGATGACGAGGGCGACGTGGTTGTCGGGCAGCGGGATCACGTCGTACCAGTCGCCGCCGACCTCGAGACCGGCCGTGGTCGGCAGATAGCGGGCGACGGCGACCGCGCCGGGCAGTTTCGGCAGGCGGCGCGGGAGCAGCTGGCGCTGGAGCATGCCGACGAGTTCGTGCTCGGCGTCGAAGGCGTGGGCGCGCATCAGGGCCTGGCCCGCGAGGCCGGCGGAGGCGGTGAGCAGGGCGCGTTCGTCGGGGCCGAAGACGTGCGGGTCGTCCCAGCCGATCAGACAGGCACCGGAGACCCGGCCGCCCGCGGACAGCGGCAGGACGGCGAGGCCACCGGGTCCGACCTCGGCGAGGGCGGGTTCCAGGTCGGTGCCCGCGGGCCAGATCGCGGCGCGGCCCTCGCGCAGGGCGGCGGCGAGGGTGGGCATCGTGCGCACGGGTGCGTCGGGCCATTCGCTGCGCCACTCAAGGCGCCACAGCTCGGGCCATGCCTCCGGTTCGGGCGGGTCGAGGACGGTGACGACGAGCCGGTCGCCCTCCAGTTCGGCGAGGGCGATCCGGTCGGCGCGCAGCGGTTTGCGCAGGGCGGCGACCACGGCCTGGCTGACGTCGTGGACCGTGCCGGCCATGGCGAGGGCGGCGGCGAGGCGCTGGACGCGGGCCACGTCGTTGACGCCGGAGCGCAGCTGGGAGGCGTCGCCGACGGTGCCGACGAGGCGGGCCGGGCGGCCGTCGCCACCGGGCAGGAGCCGACCGCGCAGCCGCAGCCACTTCGGTGTCCCGGAGGGTTGCAGGACCCGGAACTCCAGCTCGCGGTCGCCGATGGCCATGTGGTCGGCCTCGACGACGGACATCAGCGAAGGGAGGTCCTCCGGCACGGTCAGCCCGAGGAGGGTCTCGACCTTGCCGTCGAAGTCGTCCGGGCCGAGTCCGAACAGTTCCAGGACGTCGCCGCCGACCTCGACCCGCCCAGTGTCCATGGCCAGGTCGAACGCGCCCGCGGCCACGTCCTCGCCCGCCACCGCCTCGGCCCGTACCGGGATCGCGACCGCCTCGGCGATCAGCGCGAGGCACTCTCGGTCGTCGGTGCCGAAGCCGTCCGGGCGTTCGCCGACCGCGAGCAGACAGCCGCCGCCCCGGTCGCCGCGCACGGGCAGCGCGGCCAGATGGAACTCCCCCGACGGCAGCCGTCGCGCGTCGCAGCCCGCGGCCAGTTCCTCGGGGCCGAGCCACACCGCGTGCCCGGTCCGCCGCACCTCGGCGACCGGTGATCCGCCGGATGCCGGATAGCCGTCCCGCAGCCCGTACAGCGTTCGCGGCACCCCGGCCGACTCGAGCAGGCACAGCAGGTCGGCCTCGTCACCGGGGGTGTACACCCCGGCGAAGCTCGCACCGGCGAACACGAGGGCCTGTTCGAGGACGCGGCGCAGCCGTTCGCGGGGGTCGAGATCGACGGTGAGCGTCTTGAGGGCAAGTTCGGCACGCAGCGTTCGCGTTCCGCGTCCCTCAGCGCCCTCACTGACCACGTCCGCAATTACAGCGCTTATGCGCCGACTGCGCAGCCCCTGTGACCGTTCCGTGGAGATGAGGGACCGGATGGCCCCCAGTGCGCCGGGGTTCTCGCTCGCCGTGCGCGTCGGGCCCCCAGGGTGGAGCCTGATCACTGGGACCAGGACCCGCACGGCCGGGCGAGGAGGTGGTCGGCGTGTCCGACGCGCAGACGTCCCGGCGGACACCGGTCGGGCGGCCGACGCTGTCTCTCGCGCTGGCCGCGATGATGGACGGCGTCCACGCGCACTCGGGTGCGGTGTATCTGCTGACGCCCGACGAGCCGGTGCTGGAGATGGCGGTGATGGCCGGGCTGCCGCGCGCCTTCGCGGCGCCCTGGGAGCGGGTCGGGCTGAGCGCGCCGATCCCGGTGGCCGAGGCGGTGCGCGAGCGACGGCTGATCTGGGTCGGCGGCGAGGAGGACATGGCCCGCCGCTATCCCCGCATCGCGGTCGTGCTGCCGTACCCCTTCGCCCTGGCGGCCGTGCCGATCGCCACGGAGTCGACGCTCTACGGCTCGATCTTCGTGACCTGGCCCGGTTCGCATCCGCCGGTCCTGTCCGACCGGGACCGCGACCAGCTGACCGCCGCCTGCGACCGGCTCGCGCTCCGGCTGGAGCGTGCCGTCGAGGAGCGGCGCCCGGTGCGCGCGGAGCCCGACCTGCTCGCCACCGGGCCCGCGGCGAGCGTGGCCGGGACGCTGGGCACGGTCGAGGCGGCGCGGATGGTGGCCCGGCTGCCGTACGGGCTGTGTTCGCTGGATCTGCACGGGCGGGTCGGCTTCGCGAACGCGGCGGCCGGGGAGCTGCTCGGCATGTCGGTGAGCAGTCTGCTGGGCACCCAGTTGTGGGCGGCGGTGCCCTGGCTCAACGACCCGGTGTACGAGGACCGTTACCGGGCCGCGCTGCTCAGTCAGCAGGTCACCTCGTTCGTGGCGCTGCGGCCGCCGGGCGAGTGGCTGTCGTTCCGGATGTATCCGAACACGACCGGGCTGAGCGTGAGGATCAGCCGGGCGCGGGCGGTGACGGAGCTGAGCCGTGCCGCACCAGAGCCGGGTGAAGGGCCGTCGCGGCTTGTGACCATCTCCCAGGTGCTGAGCCTGGCCGGGGCGCTCACCGAGGCGGTCGGGGTGGAGGACGTGGTGCAGCTGATCGCGGACGAGGTCGCCCCGGCCGTGGGCAGTCAGGCGCTGGTCGTCCTCGGTTCGCGGGGCGGGCGGCTGCATGTGCTGGGGCACCGCGGCTATCCGGACCCGCAGGTCGTGGAGCGCTTCGACGGGATGGCGCTGAACGGGTCGACACCGGGGACGGCCGCGCTCAACAGTGGTGTGCCCGCGTTCTTCGACTCCCGGCAGGAGCTGGAACGGCTGTATCCGAGCCGGCACGCGACGCCCGACGGGTTCGCGGCCTGGGCGTATCTGCCGCTGATCGCGTCCGGACGCCCGGTCGGCACCTGTGTGCTGGCGTACGGCGAGCCGCATGTCTTCCCCGCGGACGAGCGGGCCGTGCTGACGAGTCTGGGCGGGCTGATCGCGCAGGCGCTGGAGCGTGCCCTGCTCTACGACGCGAAGAACCAGCTGGCGCACGGGCTACAGGCCGCGCTGCTGCCGCACTCGCTGCCGCCGCTGCCGGGCATCGAGGCCGCCGCCCGCTATCTGCCGGCCACACAGGGGATGGAGATCGGCGGCGACTTCTACGACCTGGTGACGTCCGAGGGCCTGGCGGCGGTGATCGGTGACGTACAGGGGCACAACGTGACCGCGGCCGGGCTGATGGGGCAGATACGGACCGCCGTCCGCGCGTACACCACGGTCGGTCAGGCTCCCGCGGAGGTCATGCGCAGCACCAACCGGCTGCTGATCGACCTCGGTTCCGAGCTCTTCGCGAGCTGTCTGTATCTACGGCTCGATCCCTCGCGCGGTACGGCCGTGATGGCGCGGGCCGGGCATCCGCCGCCATTGCTGCGCCGTCCGGACGGGCGGGTGCGGGTGCTGGATCTGGCGGGCGGTCCGCTGCTGGGCATCGACGCGGACGCCGTCTATCCGACGACGGAGGTCGATCTCGCGCCCGGTTCCGTCCTCGCCCTCTACACCGACGGGCTCATCGAGTCCCCCGGCGTCGACATCGAGGACGCCCTGGCCGAACTGGGTGAGCGCCTCGCAGCGGCCGGGGAGTTGCCGCTGGAGGAGATCGCCGACGAACTGGTGCGGCACAGCGCCGCGGCCCAGGAGCGGATCGACGACGTGGCGCTGCTTCTGCTGCGGGCCCGGGAGCCGGGACCGACTCAACTGCCGTGAAAGCAGGGCGGTCCGGCCCTCCCGCCGGAGGGCCGGACCGATCCACCGCCGACCTGAAGGAAGGGGTCGGATCAGTGGTTCGAGGTGAGCGACGAACCGTCGTCGGCCCCGGTGCCGGTGTCCTGGCCGGTGCCGCTCTGGTCCTCGCCGGTGCCGTCGGTGGCCGACGGGTCGACCACTCCGGACTCGTCACCGGTGCCGTCGGTCGCGGACGGGTCCACGGCTCCCGACTCGTCGCCGGTGCCGTCGGTGGCGGACGGGTCCGCGGCGGTCGCCGACGGGTCCGCCGTGGCGGTGTCGTCGCCCGCGCCGGCACCCGCACCGGCGTCACCGAGGGTGGCCCCGGTCGCCGTGAGCGCGGCGGTGACCGGCTGGAAGAAGGTCTCGCCGCCGGCGGTGCAGTCGCCGCTGCCGCCGGAGGTGAGGCCGACCGCGCCGCCGTCCTGGGTGAAGAGCGAGCCGCCGCTGTCACCCGCCTCGGCGCAGACGTCCGTCTGGATGAGGCCGTTGACGGTGTCGACACCGTTGGGGTCGGTCTCGCTCTGGAAGTTGACGGTCGCGTCGAGCCCGGTGACCGTGCCGTCGTGCAGACCGGTGGTGGAGCCCATCCGGAAGACCTGCGTGCCGACCGTGGCCTCTTCGGCCTGGGTGATCTGGACGGTCTGGCCGTTGCCGACGTTGACGTCGCTCGTGGTCTGCGTCGCCGGGTCGTCGTACTTCACGAGGGAGAAGTCGCTGACGGGGAAGGTGGCCTGGTCGACAGTGGCGATCGGGGCGCCGTCCTGCGAGTCGGACCACTGCTTCGCCGCGACGCCGCAGTGGCCGGCGGTCAGGAAGGCGGGGGTGCCGTCGCTCGCGGTGACGTTGAAGCCGAGGGAGCAGCGGACGCCGCCCTGGTCGGTCTGGGCGAAGATGGCGTCGCCGCCCGAGACCAGCGTCTTGAAGGAGCCGGCGGTCTTCTTCACCGTGGCCATGTCCGTGCCGAGGCTCTTGACGGTCGACAGCACGGTGTCCCAGTCGGAGCCGGTGACGGTGCTGTCGGCGAGGACCTGGATCTTGTTGGTCTTCGGGTCGACCGACCAGGCGGTACCGGGGACGGTCGCCTCGGTCTTCAACGTCTGGGCGGCGGCGGTGAGTTCTGCGGTGCTGTTCTGCACCTCGCGCACCTTGGCGCCGGCCTTCTCCGCCTGCACGACCACGTTGTTGTTGTCGCCCGAGATCACGTTGACGACGAGCTGCTGGGTGGCGCTGTCGTAGTAGGACCCGGCGAAGGCGTCACCCAGCAGTCCGGCGATCTGCGAGGAGAGGTCGGAGGCGCCCGTCGCCTTGAGGGTCTTGGGGGTGGCGGCGCCTGCCGAATTGTCCTGGGACGCGTTGGCGTTCGGGAGCAGGATCGCCGCCGCTCCGAGAGCCGCGACACCGCCAACCGCTATGACTGCCTTGCGCTTCGGAATTCGCTTGTGACTCAAACTTCTCGACCTCCTGGGGACCGGGGTCTGTGCCGCCGTGCGGCGGCTTATGGGGGGGCGCCTGGATGCCCGTTGATACGCACGTGTCACGTGGGCCGTTCAATTCCGTTTCTCAACTTCCTTTGCGAAACCACGAATCGGCCATGTGCAAGACCTGACCCGGCGGGGGTACGAAGTGGCCGCGGGCCCGTGCCGCCTGTGTCCCGGCCCCTGTCCGTCCGGCGCGCGGCGGACGGCCGGATGTCTTGATCGAATCGGTGCCGTCCAAACCTGCCCGTGCGGGTGGGCAGTTCACACACACCCGATCCGATCCCGGTCCACTTCTGGACCGACACGGACCGCGATCGGTCGGCGACGGTCCGTCGAGAACAGCCGCCGGAATCCTCGCTTCAGGGAATCTGCACAGCGCGTACCCAACGAAGTCACGGGCCTCCACAGATCTGCACATGCACACGCCCCCCGCAACGCCTTTGGTGGGGAGTGCCCGATTCCGCATCGGCGCCGCAAGCCCTCCCGCGGATCGATGCCGCGCGGTGTGTGAAGAAGTCGCCGACACCTCGTGCCCACGCCTGCACGGTTCGTTGCTCCTGGGGCTCAAGTGCCCTGGTGGGACGGGAGTTTGATTGGCTGCGTCCACCCGCAGCGTGCTTTGATCCATCGCACCGCAGGAGCCACAAGGGCTCCGGAAACGGCGCCCGGCGCCTGCGGTCGCGGCCGTCGTCTGTCCCCAGAGGGGGCCGCTCCCCCCTTGTGAATATCCATATGAAGGGAAGTTCCCCCATGAACTCCACCCCCCAGGTTGAGACCGTCGAGATCTCCGACGCCGAGCTCGACAACGTCTCCGGCGGTCTGTCCGTGAACGCCCTCGGCACCGTCACCGGCCTGGTGGACGGCATCGCCCCGGTCTCCGGCCTGGTCGACACGGTCGTCGGCACCGTCCAGGGTGTCACCGGCCTCAACGTGACCCCGGTCACGAACCTGGTCGCCGGTCTCTGATCGCACCTTGTTACACCGAGTCCCGGAGCCGTTTCCCGGCTCCGGGATTTCCGGTTGCCGTAAAAGATCTCTCCCACAGGTGAGGGAAGTCCCGTGCAGTTCCGCCAACAGGCCCTCGCCAAGCTCCAGTCGCCCGAAGAGCTCGATCTTCCGGTGCGCTTCGCGCGTCCCCAGGGCTGGCTCGTGCTCTCCGTGACGGTGGTCGTGGTGGCCGCCGCGTCCGTGTGGGCGGTCACCGGTTCCGTGGCGTCCACGGTCGGGGCGTCCGCCATCCTCACGCACGGGGAGGGCAGTTACATCCTGCAGAGTCCGGTGGCCGGACAGGTCACCGCCGTCCTCGCGCAGGAAGGAGAGCGGCTGCCCGCCAACTCCCCTGTCCTGAAGGTCCGTACGAGCGAGGGCGACTCCGTCGTGCGCACGGTCGCCGCGGGCCGGATCACCGCGCTCGCCGCCACCATCGGCCAGATCATCCAGACCGGCGCGAACGTCGCCGCCGTGGAGAGGGTCGAGCACGCGACCGACCCGCTGTACGCGACGGTGTACGTGCCCGCCGAGAACGCGGCCTCCATCCCCGCGAACGCCGCCGTCGACCTGACCGTGTCGTCGGTTCCGACGCAGACGTACGGCGTGCTGCGCGGCCATGTGAAGGCGGTGGACCGGTCCGCCGAGTCGGCGCAGCAGATCTCCGCGTTCCTCGGGGACAGCCAACTCGGCGAGCAGTTCACCAAGAAGGGCAGGCCGGTGGCCGTGCTGGTGAAGCTCGACAAGTCGAAGGGGACGAAGAGCGGCCTCAAGTGGTCCTCGAAGGACGGCCCGCCGTTCGCCCTCACCTCCATGACCATGGCCTCGGCCTCGATCCGGCTGGCCGATCAGCGTCCCCTCGATTGGCTGCTGCCGTGAGCCCCGCACAGGACACCCGGAGCAGACGCCGCTCCGCCCCGCCGAAACGCCCGGTCCCCAAGGGCCGCGCGAAGACGGTCCGTTCACCCACGGTCCTCCAGATGGAGGCCGTCGAGTGCGGCGCCGCCTCCCTCGCGATGGTCCTCGGTTTCTACGGCCGCCACATCCCGCTGGAGGAACTGCGCATCGCCTGCGGTGTCTCCCGCGACGGCTCACGCGCCAGCAACTTGCTGAAGGCGGCGCGCAGTTACGGCCTCACCGCCAAGGGCATGCAGATGGACACGGCCGCCCTCGCCGAAGTCCGGTCGCCCGCCGTCCTGTTCTGGGAGTTCAACCACTACGTCGTCTACGACGGCATGGGGCGCCGCCTCGGCCGCCGTGGGGTGTACATCAACGACCCCGGCAAGGGCCGCCGGTTCGTGCCCATGGAGGACTTCGACGCCAGCTTCACCGGTGTCGTCCTCGTCATGGAACCGGGCGACGGTTTCGAGAAGGGCGGGCGTAAGCCGGGCGTCCTCGGCGCGATGCCGGCCCGGCTGCGCGGCACCGCGGGCACGATGCCCGCCGCCGTCCTGGCGAGCCTGCTGCTGGTGGCGGTCGGTGCGGCGATGCCCGCGCTCAGCCGGACCTACATCGACATGTTCCTGATAGGCGGTCAGACGTCCCTGCTGGGCGTCCTGTTCGCGTCGATGGGCACCTGCGTGCTGCTCACCCTCGCGCTGACCTGGCTGCAACAGGCGAACCTGCTGCACGGCCGCATCATCTCCTCCACGCTCTCCAGCGCCCGCTTCCTGCGCCATCTGCTGCGGCTGCCGGTGACGTTCTTCTCCCAGCGCAGCCCGGCCGACCTGGTGCAGCGCCTCCAGTCGAACGACGCCGTCGCCGAGACCCTGGCCCGCGACCTCTCGGCGGCGGGCGTGGACGCGGTGGTCGTGGTGCTCTACGCGTTCCTCCTCTATACGTACGACCCCCAGCTCACCTATGTCGGCATAGCTGTCGCGCTGCTGAACGTGGTGGCGATGCGGGTCGTCATCCGGCTGCGCGCGACCCGTACCGCGAAACTGCGCGCCGACAGCGCCCGGCTCACCAACACGGCATACACCGGGCTCCAGTTGATCGAGACGATGAAGGCGACCGGCGGCGAGGACGGCTACTTCCGCAAGTGGGCCGGACAGCACGCCACCACCCTGGAGGAACAGCAGCGGCTCGGGGTACCGAGCGCCTGGCTGGGCGTGGTCGCGCCGACGCTCGCCTCGCTCAACAGCGCGCTGATCCTGTGGATCGGCGGCATGCGGGCCGTGGAGGGGGGCATCTCGGTCGGCCTGTTGGTCGCCTTCCAGGCACTGGTCACCCGCTTCACCGCGCCGATCACCCGACTCAACGGCGTCGCGGGCCGCATCCAGGACTTCGCGGCCGACGTGGCCCGCCTCAAGGACGTCGAGAACTTCCAGGCCGATCCCCTCTACTCCCGTGCGGGCGGCGCCGATTCGACCCGCCGGCTGCAAGGACACGTCGAGCTGGAGAACATCACCTTCGGCTACAGCCCGCTCGACAAGCCGCTGCTCACCGGTTTCGACCTGACGGTCGGCCCGGGTCAGCAGGTGGCACTGGTCGGCGGCTCCGGCAGCGGCAAGTCGACGGTGTCCAGGCTGATTTCGGGCCTCTACACGCCCTGGGAGGGCGTGATCCGCATCGACAACCACCGACTGGAGGACATTCCACGCGGCGCCCTCGCCGCCTCCGTCTCCTTCGTCGACCAGGACGTCTTCCTCTTCGAGGGCTCGGTCCGCGACAACGTGGCGCTGTGGGACCCGTCGATCCCGGACGAGGCCGTGACGGACGCGCTGCGGGACGCGGCCCTGTACGACGTGGTCATGCGGCGGCCCGGCGGCATCCACAGCCGGGTCGAGCAGGACGGCCGCAACTTCTCCGGCGGTCAGCGTCAACGCCTGGAGATCGCACGGGCGTTGGTGCGCAGGCCCAGCATCCTGGTCCTGGACGAGGTGACGAGCGCCCTGGACGCGGAGACCGAGCTGGTCGTGATGGACAACCTGCGCAAGCGCGGCTGCGCCTGCGTGGTGATCGCACACCGGCTGAGCACGGTGCGGGACAGCGACGAGATCGTCGTCCTCGAACACGGCACGATCGTGGAACGCGGGCGGCACGACGCCCTGGTGGCGGCCGGCGGCGCGTACGCCACGCTGGTCAAGGAGCGGTGAGATGACGTCCGTCCACGAGGGCGACCTGGTCCTCGGCGCCCTGGGAAACCTGGGCACGCCGATCGACTGCGCCGGATCCAACCGCCTCGACCTCGAAGGCCCGCAGGTGCTGTGGCTCGTCGCGTCGGGCGCCATCGACCTGTTCGCGGTCGACGCCGTCCAGCAGGGCCACTGGCACCACCTCGGCCGGCTGGAGGCGGGCTCGCTGCTGCTCGGCCCGGTCGCCGGGCCCCAACACACGCTGGTGGCACGCCCGTTGCGGGACTGCGTGGTGCACCGCATCAACCTGCGCGAGCTGTACCAGGCCGCGGACACCCAGACCTGGTCGTACGACGAGTACGGCAACCCCCAGTACGTGCCCCCGACTTCGAGCCCGCTCGAATACGCCCTCGCCCTCGGCGTCGGCCGCGGCCTCTCCATCCTCTTCCAGGCACCGATGGCCGGCGAACGGGACGCCGCGCTCACCGACGACGACGTCTTCTGGATGCAAGTCCCCCCGGGCAGCGTGCAGTACGGCTCGATGTACGGCGCGGAGGCGGCGGCCGACCTGCTGATGGACCCGGGTGTCTGGCAGGGCATGGTCGACCAGCAGTACCGGCTGCTGTCCACGCTGGACAAGTGGATCGAGCAGCTGGAGCGCACCCACGAGACCCGAACGGCCGCCGGGATCAAGGCCGGTGAGGCCGTGCGCGCGCATGCCGACCGGACGCTGCTGGCGTCGATCGGCAAGTCGTCGGCGCGGCGTACGACGGCCGCGGACGCCGACGCGTCGTACGCCGCCTGCAAGTTGGTCGCCGAGGCGGCCGGCATCCCCCTCGCCGAGCCCGCGCAGAGCGGCAGCGAGAGCGACCGCCTCGACCCGGTCGAGCGCATCGCCCTCGCCTCCCGGGTCCGGGTACGGGCCGTACGGCTCGACGGGCGCTGGTGGCGTGACAACGTCGGCCCGCTGGTGGGCCATCGGGCGTTGTCCGGGGCGCCGGTCGCGCTGCTGTGGCGGCGCGGCGGCTATGTCGCCGTGCACCCGGCGACCGGCCGCGAGACACCGATCGAGAAAGCGAACGCGGAGGAATTCGAGCCGCGCGCGGTGATGTTCTACCGTCCACTGCCCGAGCGGCGGCTCAGCCCGTTCGGTCTGCTGCGCTTCTCCATGCAGGGCACCGCGGGCGACCTGACGAACCTGCTGATCAGCGGGCTGGTGACGGTCGCCATCGGGGCGTTGGTGCCGATCGCGACGGGCAAGGTGCTCGGCGAGTTCGTGCCCAAGGCCCAGACGGGACTGATCGTCCAGGTCTGTCTGGCCGTGATGATCACCAGCGTGGTCGCGGCGGCCTTCATGCTGCTGGAGAACCTCACCATCCTCCGGCTGGAGGGCCGGATCGAGGCAACACTCCAACCGGCCGTCTGGGACCGCCTGTTGAGACTCCCGACGAAGTTCTTCACCGAACGCTCGACGGGTGAGCTGGCGAGCGCGGCGATGGGCATCAGCTCGATCCGCCGTCTGCTGGCGGGAGTCGGACCGGTCGTCGCCCAGTCGGTGACGGTCGGTGTGATGAACTTGAGCCTGCTGTTCTGGTACAGCCCTTCCATGGCGCTCGCGGCGATCGGCATGCTCGTCGTGATCGCGGCCGTGTTCCTGGGCCTCGGGCTGTGGCAGGTGCGCTGGCAGCGCAAGCTCGTCGTACTCAACAACAAGCTGAACAACCAGGCGTTCCAGACCCTGCGCGGCCTGCCGAAACTGCGCGTCGCGGCGGCCGAGAACTACGCCTACGCGGCCTGGGCCTCCGAGTTCGCCCGCAGCCGCGAACTCCAGCAGCGGGTCGGCCGGATCAAGAACCTCACCACGGTGATGGGCGCGGTGTATCTGCCGGTCTGCACCCTGCTGATGTTCATGCTGCTCGCGGGCCCGGCGCGCGGCTCGATGTCGGCGGCCTCCTTCCTCACCTTCAACACCTCGGTGACGATGCTGCTGACCTCCGTCACCAGCCTGACCGGCGCCTTCGTCTCCGCGGTGTCGGCGCTCCCGCTCTTCGAGGAGATCAGGCCGGTCCTGGACGCGGCCCCGGAGGTCCGCACCGCGAGCACCCGCCCCGGCCGGCTGTCCGGCGCGATCGAGGCCCGCCGGGTCTCCTTCCGCTACGCCGACGACGGCCCCCTCGTCCTCGACGACGTGTCCTTCGAGATCCGCGCGGGCGAGTTCGTGGCGATCGTCGGCCCCAGCGGCTGCGGCAAGTCCACCCTGCTGCGCCTCCTCATCGGCTTCGACAAACCGGTCTCCGGCAGCGTCCTCTACGACGGCCAGGACCTCGGCGCCCTCGACCAGTCCGCGGTACGGCGGCAGTGCGGGGTGGTGCTCCAGCACGCGCAGCCGTTCACCGGTTCCATCCTGGACGTCATCTGTGGCACCGAGCCGTTCACGCCGGAGGAGGCGATGGCGGCGGCCGAGATGGCGGGGCTCGCCGAGGACATCAAGCGGATGCCGATGGGCCTGCACACGATCGTCGCGGGCAGTGGCGCGGTGTCGGGCGGCCAGCGTCAACGCCTCATGATCGCCCAGGCGTTGATCCGCCGGCCGCGCATCCTCTTCTTCGACGAGGCGACCAGCGCCCTGGACAACGAGACCCAGCGCACGGTGATCGAGAGCACCAAGGCCCTCAACGCCACCCGGATCGTCATCGCGCACCGCCTGTCGACCGTGCTCGACGCGGACCGTGTCGTCGTCATGGAGGACGGCAAGGTCGCCCAACAGGGGCCGCCCGCACAGCTGTTGGCGGACACGGGCGGTCGACTGCACGAGCTGGTACGGCGGCAGATGGCGTGACGGGTCAGTCCAGGCCCGGGACGGGCGCATCAGAGGGCAGCCCGGCCGCCACATAGCCGTCGTAGAAAGCCTTCCAGGGCACGCCGGCACCGGAATGCGGCCCCTCGACGCGCTCGCCGCGGGCCTTCGCGTCCAGGGCGGCCAGGCAGACCTCCCAGCCGGCGCCGTTGCGGGACGCGGTGTTCTCGGCGCTCAGGACGTTGGTGAGCGTGAAGCGGGTGCGCTTCTCCTCGATCTCCTCCAGGTCGAAGTGCAGTTCGTCGTCGCCCCATGCGAAGGAGAGGTGCCGGGGCGCGTCGACGGCGATGACCCGGCCGGTCGAATCGGGCATGTTGGGGTCGCCGCTGAAGGTGACCGTGCCGCCGGGGCGCAGATCGAAGTCGGCGCGTGAGGGGAACCACTGGGCGAGTTCGTCGGGGTCGGTCACGAACTGCCAGACGCGGTCGAGGGATTGGTCGTAGGTGCGGCTGAAACGGACGGCGGGGCGACCGTCGTCCAGGGTCAGGTACGTGCCGGTGAGATCGACGGACATGGCGGATCAGTCCTTCGGGGTCGGTTCCTTGGTGTCGGTGTCCTCCGACGTCTCGTCGAGGCGTTGGCCCAGCCGGTCCAGGCTGCGGTTCCACAGCTCACGGTAGGGAGCGAGCCAGGCGTCGAGTGCGGCGATCGGGGCCGGGTCGAGGGCGTAGACGCGGCGCTGCGCGTCCTGCCGTACCCGGACCAGGCCCGCGTCCCGCAGCACCCGCAGATGCTTCGACGTGCTGGGCTGGCTCAGACCGCATGCCTCCACGATCTCGCCGACGGGCCGGGGGTGTGGCCATGGGCTCGACCCACGCCGTACGTACAGCCGCTTCGCTCGGAAGGTCTGTTCCTCTGCGCTCGCGTCCTGGGGGCGGCCGCTGCCGCCCAGGCTGTGCCAGGTGTGGGTGTCGAACTGGTAGAGGCCGCCGTAGGTGCCGGAGGGGTCCACCGCGCCGGGGCGGCCGCCCGACTCGCAGGTCGCGAGGCCGTGCCAGTTGAGCTGGTCGGCGCCCTGTACCGAGGTGGGCATCGGCTTCGTGCCGACCTTGACAAGCTGCGAGCGGGGTTCGCGGATCAGCTGGTCGTCGATCCGGCGGGGCTTCTCCTTGACGCCGTTGACCGTGCGGAGGGCGTAGGTGACGCGGCGCAGGCCCGGCCGGCCCGCTCGCTCGACGACCTCCGTGCCCTTGAAGACGGTGGGGTCGTCGGTGCGTTCCACCTTGAAGGGGATCGCCTCCTCGCGGACCTCCCGCGTGCCGGTGACACGGAGGACCGTGATCGTCTGGCCGTCGCGCGGGAAGCTGGTGGGCGGGACCGAGGTGGTGTCCTCGCCGTGGAGGCCGATGCCGGCCTCCTGGACCACCCGGCCGACCGTCGCCGCGTTGGTACGGATCGTGCGGGCGCGGCCGTCGGCCATGATCGTGACGGTGCGTTCGGTGCGGACGTCGAGGGCGAGTCCGGCGCGGCCGATGGGCTGGGAGCGCGAGGTGGAGACATAGGCGCCCTCGGCCCGTACGCCGAGTTGTTCGAGGGCTCCGTCGACCGTGCGTGCCGTCGTCCAGACCTCGCGCCGGTGGCCGTCGATGGTGAGGCGCACGGGGCGGCCGTAGCGCACCGCGACCTCGTCGCCGCTGGCGAGGGGCGCGTCGCGGCCGGGGGCCACCACGTCGTGCGCGCCGACGTCGACGCCCTGCTGGGCGAGGAGTTCGGTGACGTCGTCGGCGAAGGTGTGCAGGGTGCGCGGCTTGCCGTCGACGCTCAGCTCGATCGCCTTGTCCTTGGCGACGAACGCGGTGGTGCCGCCGGCGAGGAACGCGACGACCAGCGCCTGCGGCACCAGCCTGCGCATCGCGGAGCCGGAGTCCGAGCGCTCGGCTCTTCGCCGCCGCCCGTGCCGTGCCGCCGGTTCGCTCTCCGGCTCCACGGTGCCCGCCTGGCGCGGGAACGCCGGTTCGTACGCCTCGTAGGCGGGGCGGTACGTGTCCTCGTACACCTCGGTGGGCCCGTCGGTGTACGCGTCGGCGCGCACACCGCGGTCGTACGTCTCGTAGGTCTCGTAGTTGCTCACGCCGACACGCTCCAGAAGGCCACGGGGGTCCGGATCGGGCCAACAGAACCTAGCGGAGTGACCGTCACTCTCCAAAGCGACGCGGCTACCCAGAGTTGTGTTCGATGAAGCCCAGAAGCGTCGTGCGGACTCTCACGTCAGGACTCTCAATAGCCGAACGCCCGGGCCGTGTTCGCCGCCAGTGCCGTCGCCAGCGCGTCCTCCCCGATGCCCCGTACGGCCGCCATCGCGCGCACCGTGACCGGAATGAGATAGGGGGCGTTGGGCCGTCCGCGGTACGGGGCCGGGGTCAGGAAGGGGGCGTCGGTCTCCACCAGGACCAGTTCGAGGGGGGCCACGGTGAGCGCGTCCCGCAGGTTCTGGGCGTTCTTGAAGGTGACGGTGCCGGCGAAGGACATGAAGTAACCGGCGCGGGCGCAGAGTTCGGCCATCTCGGCGTCGCCGGAGTAACAGTGGAAGACCGTGCGCTCGGGGGCGCCTTCCTCCTTGAGGACGCGCAGGACGTCGGCGTGGGCGTCGCGGTCGTGGATGACGAGGGCCTTGCCGTGCCGCTTGGCGATCTCGATGTGGGCGCGGAAGGACTTCTCCTGGGCCGCCTTGCCCTCGGGGCCGGTGCGGAAATAGTCGAGGCCGGTCTCGCCGACGCCCTTGACCTGCGGCAGCCCGGCGAGACGGTCGATCTCGGCGAGGGCCTCTTCGAGGGCCGTGTCGCCGCCGGGGACTCGCGCGCCCTGCCGGGACCAGCCGTCGGGGTCTCCGTGAACTATGCGCGGGGCTTCGTTCGGGTGCAGGGCGACGGTCGCGTGGATCGCCTCGTGCCGGGCGGCCGTCTCGGCGGCCCAGCGGGAGCCCTTGAGGTCGCAGCCGACCTGTACGAGCGTCGTCACGCCGACCGACGTGGCCTTGGCGAGTGCCTCGTCCACCGTGCCGGACTGCATGTCGAGGTGGGTGTGGGAGTCGGCGACGGCCACCCGGAGGGGCTCCGGGAGCGGCGGCGCCGCGTTCTTCTCGCCGCCGCGTCCGCTGTCGCTGTCTCTGGAGGAAGGCATGCCCCGATCCTACGAAAGAGGCATGCCCGCCCGGTCGTCGGAGCCGGTCAGCTCGCCTTGCGGTGGAACGGGTGCAGCAGGTCGGACAGGTGCCAGTGGTGCTCCTCGCGCTCCGGCAGCGGGGTCACGGCGGCGTCGCCGTCCGCACCCTCCTCAGCAGCCGCCTCGGTCCGGGGCCGCGGCGCCTGGTACTGCCGCTGCGCGGCCTCCCGTACCGACGACACCTGGCCCGCGCGCATGATGCGCACGACATGCCCGTCGCAGTTGAGGCACGCGGGCCGGCTGAGCGGCGACGGCACGACCTGGCCCTCCGCCACGTACATCACGAACTGGTGGCCGTCGGTGTCGACGTGGTGCTCGATCTCGTACGACTGCTCCCAGCCGTGCCCGCACCGCATGCAGGCGAAGGAGTACGACTCGTTGACCACTGCTGTGGCACCGCCACGGAGGCCGGTCTGCCCTGCGATCTCACTCATGCCAGCTCCTGCTTGCTTTCCGCTGGACAAGCGCCCCCGGCGTGGGATTCCCCCCGGAATCCGTTGGAGGCGAGGGACGGGTGCGTCCCTTCATCCAGTGGACGCCTCCGGCAGGGCGAATGCATCAGTCCTGTCGACTGTTGGAGGCGATTTGGACTTTCCTTGTCGAATCGCCCTGTCCAGCCGGTCCGGGCTTTGCATTGCGTGACCGCGCTTTGCCCCGCCATGGGGCGCGCGCTCATAGGAACAGCGCCCCGCTCAGAGGAACCTTCCCCGCAGGTCAGAGGGGTTTTTGCGCAAGCTCAGAGGGGTTTTTGCGCAGACTTCGCCGCCACCACGGCATCGAACACCTCGCGCTTGGGAACGCCTGCCTCGACGGCCACGGCGGCGATCGCCTCTTTACGTCGCTCCCCCGCCTCCTCGCGCACCCGCACCCGCCGTACCAGCTCGTCGGCGCCGAGTTCCTCGGCCTTCTCGGGGGCGCCCTCGACGACGACGGTGATCTCCCCCCTGACACCCTCGGCCGCCCACTCGGCCAGCTCGCCGACGGGGCCGCGCTTGATCTCCTCGTACGTCTTCGTCAGCTCGCGGCAGACGGCGGCCCGCCGTTCCGCGCCGAACACCTCGGCCATCGCGGCGAGGGTGTCGTCGAGCCGGTGCGGCGCCTCGAAGTAGACGAGGGTGCGCCGCTCACCGGCCACCTCCCGCAGCCGCGACAACCGCTCGCCGGCCTTCCTCGGCAGGAATCCCTCGAAGCAGAACCGGTCCACCGGCAGCCCCGACAGCGCGAGCGCGGTGAGCACGGCGGACGGTCCCGGTACGGCGGTGACCTTGATGTCCTTCTCCACGGCGGCGGCGACCAGCCGGTACCCCGGGTCGGACACGGACGGCATCCCCGCATCGGTCACCAGCAGCACGCGCGAGCCGCCGAGCAGCGCCTCGACCAACTCCGGTGTCCGCGCCGCCTCGTTGCCCTCGAAGTACGACACGACGCGCCCCTTGGGCTGCACCCCGAGCGCCTGGGTCAGCCGCCGCAGCCGCCGGGTGTCCTCGGCGGCGACCACGTCGGCACCCGCCAACTCCTCGGCGAGGCGCGGCGGGGCGTCCGCGATGTCGCCGATGGGGGTGCCGGCAAGGACCAGAGTTCCGGGAGCAACTGTCACGTTTCCATCCTCTCAGGGGAGAGAGGCGGGACTCACACAGACCTGTTCCCTACGATGGCGCGGTGACCAGTACCGCGTCCTCCACGGACACCCGGCAAGGGCGGGCCCCGCACGAGCAGCGGCCGTCGTGGCAGCAGCGGCTGCGCCGATTCGGCTATTCGGCGGGGCCCAGAAGCGACGTACGCGACCGGCTGGTGCCGCCGTACGCGGAGCCCAGCCCGCGGCTGTGGGCGGCGCTCGGCTTCTCGCCGGCGCTCGTCGACCGCATCACCCGCTGGTCGGGCTGGGGCGGCCCGCTGCTGGTCACGCTCATGGCGGGCGTGATGCGCTTCTACCACCTGGGCAGCCCGAAGGCGGTGATATTCGACGAGACGTACTACGCGAAGGACGCGTGGGCGCTGGTCCACCGCGGCTTCGAGGTCAACTGGGACAAGAACGCCAACGACCTCATCCTCCAGAACAACGGTCACATCCCCATCCCGACGGACGCGGCCTACGTCGTGCACCCGCCGGTCGGCAAGTACGTCATCGGCATCGGCGAGCTGATCTTCGGCTTCAACCCGTTCGGCTGGCGCTTCATGACGGCGCTGCTGGGCACGCTCGCGATCCTGATGCTGTGCCGCATCGGCCGCCGCCTGTTCCGCTCCACGTTCCTGGGCTGCGTCGCCGGCGTCCTGATGTCGCTCGACGGCCTGGCCTTCGTGATGGCCCGCACCTCGCTGCTCGACGGCGTGCTGATGTTCTTCGTGGTGGCCGCGTTCGGCTGCCTGCTGCTGGACAGGGACAGGGCCCGGGCGAAACTCGCGGCCGCCCTACCGGTGGACGCCGACGGCCGGGTCCGCCCCGACGCCCACATCGCGAACACCCTGTTCCTCGGCTGGCGCCCCTGGCGCTGGATGGCGGGCCTGACGCTCGGCCTCGCGATGGCCACCAAGTGGAACGGCATGTTCTACGCGGCGGCCTTCGTGGTGATGGCCCTGCTGTGGGACGTCGGCTCCCGCAAGGTCGCGGGCGCGAGCAAGCCGTACGCGGCGGTCCTCAAGTACGACCTGTTCCTCACCTTCGTCGCCACCGCCCCGGTCGCGATCTCGGTGTACGTCCTGTCCTGGCTCGGCTGGATCCTCTCCCCGGCCAACGGCACCGGCGGCTACTTCCGCAACTGGGCCGCGACCGACGGCAAGGGCGGCACCTGGAGCCACTTCATGCCGGACTGGGCACGCAGCCTGTGGCACTACGAGCACGAGGTCTACGAGTTCAACGTCGGCCTGCACTCGCCGCACACGTACATGTCCAACCCCTGGAGCTGGCTCGTCGACGGCCGCCCGGTGTCGTACTTCTACGAGTCCCCGTCCCCCGGCGCGGACGGCTGCCCGGTGAACGCGGGCGAGAAGTGCGCCCGAGAGGTCCTCGCCATCGGCACCCCGCTTCTCTGGTGGGCGGCCTGCTTCGCGCTCCTGTACGTCCTGTGGCGCTGGGCGTTCCGCCGCGACTGGCGAGCGGGCGCGATCGCCTGCGGCGTGGCGGCCGGCTACCTCCCCTGGTTCATGTACCAGGACCGCACGATCTTCTTCTTCTACTCCATCGTCTTCCTCCCGTTCCTCTGCCTCGCGGTCGCGATGCTGATCGGCGCGGTCATCGGCCCACCGGGGTCCAGCGACACGCGGCGGGTGGCGGGCGCGGTGGGGGCCGGCGTGCTGGTCCTGCTGGTCACGTGGAACTTCATCTACTTCTGGCCGCTGTACACGGGGACGGCGATCCCCATCGACCAGTGGCGGTCGCGGATGTGGCTGGACACCTGGGTCTAGTCCTGCTTGACGAAGTCGTCCGCGGGCCCGCCGTCCAGTCTGTCCGTGCCGGGTCCGCCGTACAGCTTGTCCTTGCCGCCGTCGAATCTGCCGCCGTCCTGGTTGTCGCCGTAGATGATGTCGTCGCCGCTGTTGCCGTGGAGGACGTCGGCGCCGACTCCGCCGTGGAGCTGGTCGGCGCCGGGGCCGCCGTAGATGATGTCGTCGCCCGCGTCGCCGTTCAGGCCCTGGCTGCCCGCGCCGCCGTAGAGGATGTCGTCGCCGCGGCCGCCCGCTCCGCCCGCCTGGTCGCCCTCGGCGTGGATCGTGTCGTCGCCGTCGCCGCCCTCGGCGTACCGCTCCACCGTGAGGGTGTCGTCGCCGTCGTCGCCCCAGACCGCCTGGGCGTCGTTCCCGACGCCGGTCCAGGTGTCGTCGCCGTCTCCGAGGTGGACCTCGTTGGAGCCGAAGGTGTCGGCGACGTGGTTGTGGATCGCCGCGGTGTCGTCGCCGTCGCCCAGCTGCATCACGAACGTCGTGTACGGGCCCGTCGCCATCTCCTCGATCACGACCGTGCAGACGGCCTTGGTGCGGTCCCCGGCGTCGGGGTGGGTGCAGTCGGGTCCCTTCGTGTCGATGGGCACCACGTCGTCGATCTCGTAGTGGAGGATCCGCCCGTCATCGTCCGACGTCTCGGTGACCGTCACGTGGTTGGCCTGGCCCCGGGCGGCCTTGTAGAGGCCCCCCTGGGCGACGGCCGGCGGCCCCTTGTACGGCTCGGGCTCCCGGTGCAGCGCGATCCGTACGGCGGCTCCCAGCGCCAGCACCAGGATCAGCACCACCGCGACCCGGAGCACCCGGTGTCCGCCGATCCGAGAGAACATCGCACTACCTCCGTGGGCCAGTTGGGGGCCGGTCACCGTTCCCGACCCCCGACCCCCTCCCCTGGTTGCCCGGCATCGCCCAGCCTTCGCCGTACGTTCACAGGTGGTCCGTCAGCCGGCGAGGGGCGGGGAGCGGCCGGCGGTGACCGCCACGTCCTACCCGAACCGCCCGGGGAGGGCCCGGGTCCGGCCGGCCCCGCCCGAACGCCGTCCGTCAGCCGCGCTGGACGGTGTCCGGGCCGGGTCCGTGGACCGTGTCGGCCCCGGGCCCGCCGTCGGCGTTGCGCGCGGAGCCGTTCACACGGATCGTGTCGTCGCCGTTGTCTCCGTAGGCGTCCCCTTCCGCTACGCCACCAACGGCACCGCCCTCACCACCCT
>NZ_JBLTJC010000085.1:0-33533 GCF_048158785.1 Streptomyces colwelliae
TACGAGGTTCTGGTGGGCCGTCAACTCCTGGGTGAGCTGGGTGGGTTGATCGGTGACCGGGTCAAGCGGGTCGCGGTCGTCCACCCCGAGGCGCTCGCCGAGACGGGTGAGGCGCTGCGTGCGGACCCAGCGCACGTCGGGGATGTGGTCGGCGAACGGGCGCAGGGTCTCGGGAGTCGCCTCGTCGTACCGGCCGGACACCAGCAGGGTCGGTGCCTCGACCCGATGCAGCCGGTCGATCACGGACCAGTCCTTCATGGTGCCGACGACATGGAACTCGTTCGGCCCGTTCATCGTGTGGTACACGGTCGGATCGGCCGCGATGTTCTCCCAAGTCGCCTGCACCTCGGGTGGGTTGGGGGTCATACGGCACACATGGCGTTCGTTGAAGACCTGCTCGGCGGCGAGGTAGTCGGGGTGGTCGGTGGTCCCGGCCGCCTCGTGGGCGAGCAGGGTCCGCTGGACCTCGGGCGGGAGCTGGGCGCGCAGTTCGGCCGCCGCCGCGAGCCACAGCCCCATGGACGCGGGGGAGTTGGCGATGACCAGCCCGCGCAGCCCGGCCGGCCGACGTACCGCGTGCTCGGCGGCGAGCATGCCGCCCCAGGACTGGCCGAGGAGATGGTAGGCATCCGCGATGCCCAACTCCTTGAGCAGATTGTCGAGTTCGTCGAGGAAGAGCTGGACGGTCCAGAAGTCGGCGCCCTCGTCGGGCAGGTGGGTGGACAGCCCGGTGCCGAGCTGGTCGTAGTGCACCACCTGGCGTCCCTGCTCGGCGATGCCCGCGATGCTGAGCGTGTAGTTGTGACCGGCGCCGGGTCCGCCGTGCAGGACGACCAGGGGTGTCCTGCCCGGTTCGCCCGTGATCCGGTACCAGGTGGACTTCCCGTTGAAGTCGACGGTGCCGGTGTGGTTCGGTTCGGGGATCGCCACGCGGTTGCCTCCCAGGCGCGCCGTTGAACAGGCGGGATTGCGGCCGGTCGTCGTACGGGACGAAGAGCTGGGACGAGGAGCTTCGACGACGGGCCGGACGAAAAGGATGTGACGGATGGCTGCGATAGTGATTGGGTAAAAGGTCAGCGCACAAGACCTTTTAGCGGGGGCTGGGCAAGACGTAACGGCGAGTTCACGTGGCCCGCCCGTGTTTACAGAAGCGGCATTGAAGGGGGAGGACAGCTGACATCCGTACCTGAGGCATCCGAAGCGGGGGACGAGTTCTCCCGCGTGCTCGACCGCGTCCTCCTCGGCGGCTCCCCGTCCTCCGCGCTGCGCCCGGTGCGGGTCGCCTCGGCGGTCGACGAGGTGTCCGACCGGCTGCTCACCGCGATCGCCGTCGGCGACTTCCTGCCCGGCGAACGGCTGCCGGCCGAGCGCGAACTCACCGGGCTGCTCCGGGTCAGCCGCCCCACCGTGCGCGAGGCGGTCGCCCGCCTCCAGGCCGTCGGCGTCGTCGAGATCCGCCGCGGCCGCAACGGCGGGACCTACGTCCGTGACAGCTGGACCGAGTCGACGGCGGCCGCGGTCCGGCACACGCTGCTGCCCCGCTGGGAGGAGTTCGAGCAGCTCTTCGACCTGCGGGGCCTGGTCGAGGGCCTGGTCGCCGCGACGGCGGCCCGACGCCGTAGCGCCAAGGACCTCGAACCCATGCGGGACGCCCTGTCCGCCTACCTCTCCGCGAGCACCCAGCGCGACGCGCACACCGCCGACAGCGCCTTCCACCAGGCCGTCCGTACCGCCACGGGCAACCCCCAGATCGTCATGCTCAGCCAGGACCTGCTGGCCCGGATCAGCCTCGGCTTCCCGGTCGAACCCTGGGGCAAGGGCGAACAGACCCACTTCCACCGGGGCGGCGAGGACCACAAGGCCCTGTACGAGGCCATCGCCGGGGGCGAGCCCGAGCGCGCCGAGGAGATCGCCCGGGGCCACTTCACGATCAGCGCCGACCTGATCCGCGAGGTGCTGGCGAGGGTCCGGGCGCACTAGAACGGCGTGTGGGCGCGGTGGTGGCCGTACTCCTCGCTATGTTCTGTCACAACATCAGACATTCGGAGCAAAAATGCCAAAAACGGATGAGCTGCTTGATGTGACGGAGACGGTGCTCCCGGCCGCCGTCCGCCCACCCGAGCGGCGGCGCCGCGCCCTCCGCAGACCTCCGCCGACCACGGCACTCGTCATCGCGCTCGGCCTGGCCGCGACCGTCCTCGCGCTGTCGGGCACGCCATGGCTGAACGACCCCGCCGTGGCGGCCTGGCGCACCGTCTGCCTCGCCATCACCGTGCAGGCGCTGCCCTTCCTCCTCCTGGGCACCGCCCTGTCCGGTGCCATCAACGCCTTCGTCCCGGCGGACCTGTTCACCAAGGTGCTGCCCAAGCGCCCCGCGCTCGCCGTCCCCGTCGCGGGCATCGCGGGCGCGGTCCTGCCGGGCTGCGAATGCGCGTCCGTGCCGGTCGCCAACAGCCTGATCCGCCGGGGCGTCACCCCGGCCGCGGCCTTCGCTTTCCTGCTCTCGGCGCCCGCGATCAACCCGATCGTGCTGACCGCCACCGCCGTCGCCTTCCCGGGCAGCCCCGCCATGGTGCTGGCCCGGCTCCTCGCCTCCCTCGCCACCGCCGCCGTCATGGGCTGGCTGTGGCTCTGGCTGGGGCGCGAGGAGTGGCTGCGGCCCGTCGTACGGCACGCCGGGCACCAGCCGGGGCACAGCCGCTTCACGGAGTTCCGGCTCGGCTTCCAGCACGACTTCCTGCACGCCGGCGGCTTCCTCGTCCTGGGCGCCATGGCCGCGGCCACCTTCAACGTGACCGTCCCGCGCTCGGTCCTCGACACCTTCTCCGGCTCGCCCTGGCTGTCCGTGCTGTTCCTGGCCGCACTCGCCGTCGTCCTCGCGGTCTGCTCCGAGGCCGACGCTTTTGTGGCGGCCTCACTCACAGGCTTCTCACCCACAGCCCGGCTGGCTTTCATGGTGGTCGGCCCCATGGTGGACCTGAAGCTGATCGCCCTTCAGGCGGGCACCTTCGGCCGGGCGTTCGCGGTGCGTTTCTCCACCGCGACCACCGTCGTGGCCGTGGCCGCCAGCGTTCTGATCGGAGGCGCCCTGCTGTGAAGCGCACCGCCCAAGTACTGCTCCTGGTCCTGACCGGCCTGGGCCTCCTGCACACCGCCCTCTTCACCGACCTCTACCTGCGCTACGTCAAGGAGGGCCTGCGCCCCCTCCTGATCGTCTCCGGCGTCCTCCTCCTGCTCCTGGGCCTGGCCCACGCGGCGTTCGACCGCAGCGCGGACGACGCGCACGACGACCACGGGCATGACCACGATCACGGCCATGGACACGACCACTCCACCGCCCCCCGCATCGCCTGGCTGCTCTTCCTCCCCGCGCTCAGCCTCCTCTTCTACGCCCCGCCCGCCCTCGGCGCCTACACGGCCTCCCACGCGGGCAGCGAGGCCGTCAAGCAGCGGAAGGGGTTCGCCGCACTGCCCGCGACCTCACCCCTGCCGATGACCCTCACCGACTTCACCACCCGGGTCCAGCAGGACAAGGAGCTGGCCATCAAGGGGCGCAGCGTCGAGATGACCGGGTTCGCGACGCCGGTCCGGGGCGGCGGCTGGGACCTGACCCGGATCATCTTCACGTGCTGCGCGGCGGACGCCCAGACCGTCAAGGTGCACATGTACGGCACCCCGGCCCCGCCCGCCAACACCTGGCTGGCCGTCACCGGCACCTGGCACACGCAGGGCACCCTCGGCACGGGAACCGCGGCGGCGGCCCTCGACGTCCACGCAACCCGGCACATCGCCCAACCGGTGAACGCCTTCACGGACGACCTACCCCTGACGCCGTCCTGAGACCGTCCTGAGAACCTGAACTCCGGCCGGCAGCAGGGGGGTTGTGTGTCCCCTCTGCCGGTTTCTCCCATGGGATTCATGTCCCGAACTCCTGGCATATCCGAGAGCTAACGGGTCATTGGGACACATGCGGTGTGAAGGCATGCTCGACGTGTAAATCATCTTGTCATGGACCTGCGATCCGACGGGCGGATCGCGGTCTCATGGAGGTGTTGGATGCACCGCAGACTCGCCACCGGTCTCGCCGCCTCAACTCTGGCTCTGGCAGCCGTAGTCGCCACCGCGACAGACGCCGCCGCCGCCCCCGCCGACAAGCCGCAGGTCCTCTCCAGCTGGACCCAGACCGCGGCGTCGAGCTACAACCTCTGGGTTGCGGCCCGCGCCAACCAAACCGCCTGGTCCGCCTACGCGTTCGACTGGTCCACCGACTACTGCTCCGACTCGCCCGACAACCCCTTCGGCTTCCCCTTCGCCACCTCCTGCGCCCGCCACGACTTCGGCTACCGCAACTACAAGGCCGCCGGCGCCTTCGACGCCAACAAGTCGCGGCTCGACAGCGCCTTCTACGCGGACCTCAAGCGCGTCTGCACCGCGTACGGCGGCGCCACCGCGACCACGTGCAACAGCACGGCGTGGACGTACTACCAGGCCGTCAAGGCCTTCGGCTGACGAACCGTCAACCGGGCACGGGATGCGGGACGTCGGCCTCGGCGTCCCGCAACTCGCTTTCCGGCAACGCCGGTTCACCCTTCTTCGGAACCGGCGTTCCCCGACCTGACCCGATCCCCCCCGACCAGCCTCGCGCCCCGTCAGCGCAACGCGTCGCGCAGCAGCCTGGCGTTCTTCACCGACTGACTCGACCCGGTGCGCCCGGCCACCGCCACGACCTCGGGGATCTCGCCCTTGGCGCCGCAGCGCGAGGCGCACAGGACGCCGAGGGAGAGGAACGCTCCCGCGCCCCGGACCGGCGTGTCCCGCAGCAGGCCGGGGAGGGCGGCCGAGAGGACGGACCACACGGTGCCGTAGGCGCCCGTGTCGGCCGCCGTGCGCAGTGTGTCGTGAGCGCGGTTCGACTCCAGCCACTGGGCGCGGATCAGCACCTCGATCTGCTCCCCGAGCAGTCCACCGTCCAGCTGACCCCGCGCGGCGAGGACCAGCAGGGCGTCCACCACCGTGTCCGGATCCAGCCTCATGTCGATCGCCAGCGCGAGGTGCACCGCGTACTCGGCGGGGCCCCCGGACTCCGCCACGAGCGGCAGGATTCCGGTCCTGCCCCGGCCGGCCTGAGGAGACTCCATGTAGTCACGGGCCATCAGTTCCTCGCGGTGGTGCGGCAGTTGAGCCACCCAGAAGGGCGCGGCCGGTTCCCCGAGCGAGGTCTTCCTCTTCGGATACGGCCCGAACAGGGCCGCCGCGGCAGGCGGGAAGGGCGGGTCGACGACCACCCCGGAGCGCAGGGGCGTACACCACATCTCCCACGAACTGACCGGCTTCCTCTCCCGCCACCCCTCCCGCGTCGAACTCTGGCGCGGCAGACCGCCCTCGCGCAGCCACCGCGCCAGCCGCTGTCCGGCGTCCGAACGCAGCTTCTCGGCCGCGCGCAGCACCTCCTCGCCCGACGCGTCCGAGCCATCGGGGACGGGGGTCACGCGCAACAGGGCCTGCGCCAGGTCGACCGGAGCGGGCGTGACCCCGAGATCCTCCAACTCCCCGATCCGCTCCACCAGTTCGGCCGCGTCCAGCGCGCCGGTGCTGTGGGTAGGCACGGCCAGCAGGAACGGCTGCGTGCCGGACTCGATGACGTCCATCGCTTCGGTCAGCCGCGCCATGAGCATGGCCCCGGGGAGGGAGGGGACGCGGGCGTACCGGCTGTCCCCGCGCCGATGGACGGCGTTCTCCCTCGGCTCGTCGCCCCGTACCGCCCTCGCCACGTCGTACAGATCGGACTGCGTGCAGTCGTACCTCTCGCGCGGTTTCCTGCGCACGACCGGACCCAGCGCCTCCGACAGCGCGCTCCGGTCGCGGTGGGCGTGGCGGACCAGTCCGTCCAGAGCGCGTTCGAACGGCACCACGTCCCAGTCGTTCGCGACGACCGCCGCGACCTCCTGAGCGACCTCGACGGCCGTCCCGATGGGCCCGGGCACCGGTCGGGGGCCGGTCAGGACGGGAAGGACGTCGGCGACCCGCTCGACGACGGTGAACTCCCCGGACACGCCGAGCAGTTCGGCGGCGCGTTCCGCGAGCCCGGGGCCGAGCCGCCCGGCCGCCGTCCGCAGGTCCGGCAACACCGCGTCCCCGGCGGTCTTCAGGTGCCGGGCGACCACGCCGAGGGCGCGCTCCTGCAAGGACGTGTCCCGGTGGTCGAAGGTCATCGCCACGTCGGCCAGGACGCGGGCGGCGAGCGTCGGGTCCCGTCGGATCTTCCGGTCGAGCCAGGCCAGTTGGGCACGGACGATCTTCTTCTCCGGCCGCGGCAGGACCCGTTCGCAGATCTCGGTCAGGACGTCGGGCTCCAGCAGCCCCGCCTCGTCCACCCCGGTCAGGGCCTCCTGGGCGTAGCCCGCCACCGGCAACGACCCGTCCAGCAGGGCCACATGGTCCCGGACGACGGACGTGTTCTCGGCCGGAGTGGGCGCCAGGGCACGCAGGAAAGCGAGGGGCGGTGCCGTCTCCATGCGGGTGCCGTCCTGGAGGAGACGGGCGAGCAGGGTCCCGACGAGCGCGGCCCGTTCGTCCGCGACCAGGGCGTGTTCATGCGGTGCGAGGGCGAGCGACTCCACGATTCCCGCGCCGTAGTGCGGGTGTGGCGGATCGTCGGCCAGGTCCGCGAAGAAGTTGCGGACGAGCTCCTCGCGGTCGATCAGGCCGTCGGCGACGAGACCGGTCAGCATGTCCAGCCAGTTCGGACGGCCGGCGACGAAACGCCCCGGGTGCGCCACGATCAGCGGCAGGAGGACGGGGGTGAAGTCGTCGGCGCGCAGCCGCTCCGTGAGGCTCGACCCCGGCGCCCCGCCCCGGAGATGACCGGGCCGCTCCCCGTGGTCGCCGGCCCGGTCGGGCAGCCAGTAGAAGAGGAACGGGTCCGACGTCGGCACCGGACAGCCCGTGGTGCGTACGACATGTTCCACGGTCCTGAGCCAGCCGGCGGTCAGCTTCGCCTCCGGGCCGTCGAGCCGCGCGATCAGCTCGGCCCGCCAGGCGACGGGGTACAGGTCCAGGACGTCGACCGTCCAGGCACCGGACGGGATCGCGTTCCTGTGCCGCGCGATCCAGTCGGCCGTGGCCCCGGGAGTGACCTGGCACCCCAGATCCGCGGCGTACCGGGCGGCGACCTCGTCCTGCGGCCGCTGGTACCGGGTCTCCTGTATCGCCTCCCGAAGATCCGCCGTGTCCTTCGCGTACCCGGCGCGCTGCTCCGGGGTCAGCGTGCCCAACTCCCCGACCACCGCGGCGAGATCGCCGGCTTCCACGAGTTCCAGCAGTCTCACAGTGCGGCCTCCGTCGTCTCGTCCCGGACCATGCGCGCCGCGAGGACGTGCTTGCAGGGGCCGCGTCCGCCCCGGTACTTCGCCCACCACAAACACGTGCAGCTGAGCTGCCCCGAGTCGTCGGCGCGGACCAGGTGGACCTGGTCGCCCTTCCCGACCCGGGTCAGTACGCCGTCGAGCCGGACCGCCCCGTCGGCGACCAGGGCCCGCGCTCCGCGCAGCCGGGGGTTGCGTGCCTCCGCGGCGCCCGCGTCGTAGGGCAGATGGCGGTGGAAGTACGCCTCCTCCGCGAGGTCGTAGCCGATCTGGCCGGACGCCCCCAGCACCGTCAGCGCGGCCCGGACCCGCTCGGGAGACAGTTCGGCCTGCCGGGACAGCTCGGACACGTCGATCCGCGGTTCCCAGGCCAGCAGCGCCGCGACGAGGTCCGCGTCGTCCGCCGCCGGGCCGCCCGCGAGGTCGTACAGGACGCCGCCCTCACCGGAGAACCCCCGTGTCGCGTCCTGCGAGAGCAGCAGCGTCAGCCGCATGCCCGGCAGCCCGACCTCCCACGCCACGGCCGTGGCCTGCCCCTCCGCGAGATCCGGGGCGTAGATCCGCAAGGTCGTGGCGTGCCGCAGGACTTGACGGAGCGTCAGCAACCGGTCGGGGCCGGGCAGGGACACGGCTCCGGGGGCCGGCCTGCTCGCGGGGCGCAGGGTGCGGCCCGCGGGTATCAGCCAGCGGGTCGTCCGGCTGCCGGCGCCCGACCGGGGCAGCGCACGCAGGACGGCGGTCGCCTCCGCCGCCGGCACCTCGGCGCGCAGGGTGAAGCCGGCCGCGAGCACCTGGGCCTCGGCGAAACCGCGCAGCCACCGTTCCGGCAGGGGGACCCGCTTCTCCACGAACCGGCCGTCGAACGTCCTGACCTCCAACTCGTCCGGTCCTACGGTCAGTTGCAGCGGGTCGAGGCCGCCGAGTCCGGCGAGCGCGCGCCGCAGCGGGAGGCTGATGTCGACGTTCGTGGTGCCGTGGCCGACGTCGTCGCCGTCGAGGCCGGGCGCGAGCACGTCGAGGCGGGCGTAGACACCGCAGCAGCCGGAGAAGGACTCCATCCGCAGCCGGTCGCCGTCGGCCGTCACCACCGGGTCCAGCGAGGCCGGCGCGGCCGGCCGGTAGTACCGGGCCGCCGCCACGTCAGCGACCGTCAGCAGTGCCGCCGCCGCGGCGGTCGGCGCGGTCAGAAAGCCGTGGAAGAACCGTGGATGGGCCACCTCACCGTCCGGCGTGGCACCCCCGGAAGTCTCCAGCGCGAGAGTGCGCCCGGCCGCGGACGCGCGTACGGCCGACGGGTGCAGGTAGGTATAGGACTGTAAAAGTGAGGTCACGCGGACACGCTATTGCGGGCCACTGACAGGGACCGTCGAAATCGGAAACGTGTACGAGGGTGAGGCGGCGCGGACGTCACACCGCGACGACCTCGACCCCCACCTCCTCGAACCGCCGCACCATGTCCGCCCCCACTGCCATGTCCGTCACCAGCGTGTTCACCGCCTGGGCCGAGCAGATCCGGGCGAACGCCCGCTGGCCGAGCTTGCTGGAGTCGGCCGCGACGATCACGCGCTCGGCACGCTCGCACAGCAGCCGGTTGATCGCGGCCTCCGCCTCGTCGTGCGCCGCCGCGCCGTGTGTCACGTCGAAGGCCACCACGCCGAGCACCGCCACGTCGACGGTGATCTGCGAGAGCACCCCGTCCGCGAGGGGGCCGACGAGTTCGTACGACTGCGGGCGCGCGACCCCGCCGGTCAGCACGATCTTGAACTGGGGCCGTACGGCAAGCTCGTTGGCGATGTTGAGCGCGTTGGTCACGACGGTCAGTGCGGGCGTCCCGGAGGTGAGGTCGCTGCGCACGGCGAGGGCGCGGGCCACCTCCGTGGTCGTCGTGCCGCCGGTCAGGCCCACCGCCTCGCCGGGCGCGACGAGTTCGGCGACCGCCTTGGCGATGCGCTCCTTCTCGGAGGCGTGCCGGGCGGTCTTGTAGCGCAACGGCAGTTCGTACGACACCCCGTGCACGACGGCGCCGCCCCGGGTGCGCACCAGCATCTGCTGCTCGGCGAGTTGGTCGAAGTCGCGGCGGATCGTCGCGGCCGACACCGCGAGGTCGGCCGCGGCCTCCTCGACATCGAGCCGGCCGCGCTCGACGAGCAGATCCAGCAGCGCCTTCCAGCGGGCGTCGCGCGACATCCGCACTCTCCGTTCCTCGTTTCTCCTCCTTGTTTCTCCGGCGACCCTAGCGCACACGATCCTCACTCAAATGCTTGATTGTGCTCGAAAACTCGCTATACCTTGCAGGAACAAGCATCAACGGGGAGGGGTCCGACATGACCTATGTCGAGGACGAGCTGACCAGCCAGCCGGAGTGCTGGATACGCGCCGCGTCGGAGGCGCCCCGACACCGGGACGCGTTGCCGGCACCGGGGGAGCGGGTCGCGATCGTCGGCTGCGGTACCTCGTACTTCATGGCCCAGGCGATCGCCGCCCTGCGCGAGGGAGCGGGCCAGGGTGAGACCGACGCCTTCGCCGCCTCGGAGTTCCCGCACGGGCGGACGTACGACCGGGTCCTCGCCCTCACCCGCTCCGGCACCACCACCGAAGTGCTGGAGCTCCTGCGGCAGTTGAGGGGGCGCACCCGCACCACCGCGATCACCGCCGACCCGCACACACCCGTCATGACGGCCGCGGACGAGGTCGTCGTGCTCGACTTCGCCGACGAACGGTCCGTCGTCCAGACTCGGTTCGCGACCACCGCGGTCACCCTGCTCCGCGCCCACCTGGGCCTGCACACCAGCGCCGTGGTCGCGGACGCCCGCACCGCGCTCGCCGCCGAACTGCCCCAACAGCTCGTCGCCTGCACCCAGTTCACCTTCCTCGGCCGCGGCTGGACCGTCGGGCTCGCCAACGAGGCCGGGCTGAAGATGCGCGAGGCCTCACTGTCCTGGACCGAGGCCTACCCGGCGATGGAGTACCGACACGGCCCGATCAGCATCACCACCCACGGCACCGCCACCTGGATGCTCGGCGAAGCACCCGAGGGACTCGCCCAACAGGTGGGCGCCACCGGCGGGTTGTGGATCGAGGGCGGTCTCGACCCCCTCGCCGAACTCGTCCGCGCCCAGCGCCTCGCGGTCGCCGTCGCCGCGTACCGCGACCTTGACCCCGACCGCCCGCGCCACCTCACCCGCTCGGTGATCCTCGCCCCCTGAAGCCCCGGTATTTCCGGACAGGACCCTCTGAATCCCGGAACCCCAGGGCAGGAAAGGACAGGCCGTGCCCCTCGTCACCACCGGCGAGCTCGTCACCCGCGCCGCGGAGGCCCGCTCCGCGGTCCCCGCCTTCAACATCATCACGCTGGAACACGTCGAGGCCGTCATCGCCGGCGCCGAGTCCACCGGCGCCCCCGTCGTCCTCCAAGTCAGCGAAAACGCCGTCAAGTTCCGCCACGGCCGCCTCCTCCCGCTCGCCCGCGCGGCCGTCGCCGCCGCCGAACGGGCCGCCGTACCCGTCGCGTTGCACCTCGACCACGTCCAGAGCGACGACCTGCTGCGGCAGGCGCACAGCGCCGGTTTCAGCTCCGTCATGTACGACGCGGCCCGCCTGCCCTACGCCGAGAACCTCGCCGCGACCCGCGCGGCCGCCGACTGGGCACACTCCCAAGGTCTGTGGATCGAGGCCGAGTTGGGAGAGGTCGGCGGCAAGAACGGTGAGCCGCCCCTCGACGCCCACGCACCCGGCGCCCGCACCGACCCCGCCCGGGCCCGCGCCTTCGTCGCCGACTCCGGCGTAGACGCGCTCGCCGTGGCCATCGGCAGCTCCCACGCCATGACCACCCGTACCGCCACCCTCGACCACGACCTCCTCAAGCGGCTCACCGCGACCCTGGACGTCCCCCTCGTCCTGCACGGCTCCTCAGGCGTCCCCGACGACGAACTGACCGCGGCCGTCGCCGGCGGCATCACCAAGGTCAACGTGGGCACGGCCCTCAACCTCGCGATGACCGGCGCGATCCGCGCCTTCCTCGCCGAACACCCCGAGGCGGTCGACTCCCGCACGTACCTGAGCGTGGGACGGGAGGCGATGGCGGGGGCGGTGGCCCGCATCATCGGAGTGCTCGCCGGAGGCGGTGCGGTTACCGCTTGACGGCCTTCAGCACCACGAACTTGGCGTCGCTGGCCACCAGTTGACTGTTGCCGAACAGCCGCTTCAGCTTCACGTGGTAGGCGAGATGACGGTTGCCGATCACCCACAGCTCACCGCCCGGCCGCAGCGCGCGCCGCGCCCCGGAGAACATCCGCCAGGCCGTCGCGTCGGTCGTCGCCTGGTGGGAGTGGAACGGGGGATTGTTCAGCACGAGGTCCACACTGTCGGCCGGAACCCCGACCAGCCCGTCCCCGACCCTGAACTCCGCCTGCCCCGGAACGCCGTTGGCCTTGTACGTCGCCTCCGCCGAGGCCACGGCCTGGAACGACTCGTCCACGAACAGGACTTCGGCCTCCGGATCGGCCAGCGACACCGCCGTACCGACGACACCGTTGCCGCACCCGAGGTCGACGACCTTGCCGAGCCCACGACTTGAGGGCAGGTGCTGGAGGAGGAAACGGGTGCCGATGTCGAGGCGTTCCGCGCAGAACACACCCGCGTGGTTGACCACGGTCCGGCCCGAGACGACACCGATGCCGTCGGGCAGGGCATAGCTGTGCGGCCAGGGGTTGGTGGCGCGGGCCGCCGACGACCGGGGCGTGCAGTGGATCAGCCGGGCCTTCTTCTCGGCCAGCGAGGTCCGGGTCGGGCCGAGGATCCGCTCGAACAGCTTCAGCGTCGAGGTGTGGATCTCCTTCACCATGCCGGTGCCGACGACGACCGTGTCCGCGTGCACCGCGGGCGCCAGCCGCAGCAACTGGTCCTCCAGCAGCGCGAGGCTCTTGGGCACCCGCACCAGCAGCACGTCGACGCGCTCGGGCGGCGGATCCTGGGTGGTGAGCAGCCGTACGGAACCCGCGTCGACCTCATTGCGCGCGAGGTTCGCCCTGGTCGCCTCCTGGGTCAGGAACGAGTCCGTGATCTGCACCGGACCGTACTCCGCGAGGGCCGTGGCCAGGGCACCCCAGCGGTCGCCCACGATCACGACCGTGCCGGACAGCGGGGTGTCCTGTTCCGCGAGATGCCGCAGAAGGTATTCGTCGGAGGCGTCCCAGGCGCGCAGCCGGTCGCGCTGGTCCTCGGGGAAGCGGGCCAGGGCGCGCTCGCCCCGCGGAGTCGTCATTCGGTCGATATGGTCGTCCATCGTGCGCCAAGGCTAACCGAGTGCCAGCTCATGGCCGGTCGGGGCAGGATGGGTCCATGGACGCCGAGCTGTTTCCGAGGGTTCGTACGGAGATCGCGCCGGGCGCGGTGCACGTGCCCGACTGGCTCTCCCCGGACCGCCAGCGCGACCTCCTGACGGCCTGCCGCGAGTGGGCCAGACCCCCCGCCGGACTGCGCACGGTCCACACCCCCGGCGGCGGCACGATGACCGCCCGGCAGGTGTGCCTGGGCTGGCACTGGTACCCGTACGCCTACTCCCGCACGGTGACCGACGGCGACGGCAGCCCGGTGAAGCCGTTCCCCACCTGGCTGGACGACCTCGGGCGACGGGCGGTCGCCGACGCACTGGGGGCGCCGACCGCGTCGTACGACATCGCACTGATCAATTTTTACGACGGCGACGCCCGCATGGGCATGCACCGCGACAGCGACGAACAGTCCGACGCCCCCGTGGTGTCCCTCAGCCTCGGCGACACCTGCGTCTTCCGCTTCGGCAACACCGAGACCCGTACGAAGCCGTACACGGACGTCGAGTTGAGGAGCGGCGACCTGTTCGTGTTCGGGGGCGCGTCGAGGCTGGCGTATCACGGGGTACCGAGGGTGTACGAGGGCACGGGGCCGGGGGAGTTGGGGCTGAGGGGGAGACTGAACGTGACGCTGAGGGTCAGTGGCTTCTGAGCAGGGGATGCGTTTCGAAGGGGCGCGGGGAACTGCGCGACCAGCCCCCACCGGCCGCCACTGTGAACACGACCCCCAGCGGCCCTTTGTACGGATCATGGGAGACTCGCCCTCATGAGCGGCAAGGCGGACCCCCGGCCGGCGGGGGAAGGAACCACCTCAAGGGCACGACTGGACCGGGGCCGCGGAGCGCTCGGCCCCGCACTGGAACTCGTGCACACCGGCCGCGCCCCCACCCGCGCCGTACTCACCGCCGAACTGGGGGTGACCCGGGCGACGGCCGGCGCGGTGGCCGCCGAACTGGAGGCACTGGGCCTGATCAGGGTCGACGCCAGGCCCGGCGCGGCAGCCGGTTCGCAGGGACGCCCCTCGCACCGGCTCGCGCTGGCCGAGGACGGCCCCGTCGTACTCGCCGCCCAGGTGCACGCCGACGGCTTCCGCGCCGCGCTGGTCGGGCTCGGCGGCCAGATCGTCGCGACCGCACCCGGCTGCGAGACCGTCGACGCCGACCCGGCGAAGGTGCTCGGCTCGGTGGTGGAGGCCGGCGCGGATCTGCTGCGCGAGACGGGCCGGCGGTGCGTGGGCGCCGGGCTCGCCGTGCCCTCCGCCGTGGCCGAACCCGAAGGACTGGCGCTGAACCCTCTCCACCTGGCCTGGCCCGCGGGCGCGCCCGTGCGGCGGATCTTCGCCGAGTGCGTGCGCGCGGCCGGCCTCACCGGACCCGCGTTCGCGGGCAACGACGTCAACCTCGCCGCGCTCGCCGAGCACCGGCACGGCGCGGGACGCGGCGCCCGCGACCTGCTGTGCGTGGCGACCGGACACCGGGGTGTCGGCGGCGCGCTGGTGCTCGACGGGCGTCTGCACACCGGGAGTTCGGGCCTCGCGCTCGAAGTCGGACACCTCACCGTCAACCCCGAGGGCCGCCCCTGCCACTGCGGCAGCCGCGGCTGCCTCGACGTCGAGGCCGACCCGCTCGCCTTCCTCACGGCCGCCGGTCGCGAACCCGGCCCCGAGGTCTCCCTGCTCCAGGAGTCCAACGAACTGATCCGCCACCACTACGACGACCCGTCCGTCCGGAAGGCCGCCGAGACCCTGATCGACCGGCTCGGCCTTGGCCTCGCGGGCCTGGTGAACATCCTCAACCCCGACCGGATCATCCTCGGCGGACTGCACCGCACCCTCCTCGACGCCGACCCGGACCGGCTGCGCGCTGTCGTCGCCGACCGGAGCCTGTGGGGACAGAGCGGGGGCGTGCCGATCCTCGCGTGCACCCTGGACCACAACAGCCTGGTCGGGGCAGCCGAGTTGGCGTGGCAGCCGGTGCTCGACGACCCGCTGGCGGCGCTGTCCTGACAGCGGACGGTGCCGCCCGGCTCTCGCCCGGCAGACACGTGGAAAAGGTGTGTGGTGGGCCCGTTGGGTCCGCGACCCGAGTGGGTCTATCGTCGGAAACCTAAGGCCAGAGGATGGAGGCGGCCGGTGATGCCGCAGGACGAGGCCGTGATCGGATGCACGGGAGAGGTGATCATCGAGACCCGCGGAAGCGCGGGTCCCGGCGAGATCCTCGTGCGGGTCCGTGGCGGCTCCGAGACGTTCCTGGCCTGGTCGGATGATCCCCTGCCCACGGGGGCCAGGGTGCTCGTGATCGAGTCCCGTGGACGTCGTGCCGTGCACGTCATCGAGTGGGCGGATCCATTGGACGCGCTGGGCGGCGAACCCGCCGGCGCAGAGTGAGGAGCAAGACATGTTCGGTTACCGCGTTCCCGCCCCCGATGAGGCGATGCTGATCTCGGGTGGCAGGCGGGGACTGGGGGGCGCGCCGTTCCGAGTGGTGACGGGGCACGGAAAGTTCGTGCTGCCGGTTTTCCGCAAGACCCGTTTTCTCACGCTGTCGATGTGCGAGGCCGAGGTCACCGAGACCTGTGTGACCCGCCAGGGCATCGCGCTGCACGTCCGCGCCGTGATCGCGTTCAAGGTCGGCAACGACACCGAGAGCATCATCAACGCGGGCCAGCGGTTCCTCTCCGACCAGGACCAGATGTCGGTGTTGACCGGCCGCATCTTCGCCGGTCACCTGCGGTCCATCATCGGCTCGATGACGGTCGAGGAGATCGTCACGGAGCGGCAGAAGCTCGCCGCCGAGGTGCTGGACACGTCAAAGGTCGAGATGGCGAAGATCGGCCTGATCGTGGACTCGCTACAGATCCAGTCGATCGACGACGGCGAGGTCGGCTACATCGAGGCCATGTCCGCGCCGCACAAGGCGGCCATCCAGCGGCAGGCCCAGATCGCCCAGGCCCAGGCCACCCAGGCCTCGGTCGAGGCGGAGCAGGTCGCGGCCCGCAACCAGGCCGAGTACGCCCGGCAGACCGCGGTGGTCAAGGCGGAGTACTCGGCCGAGGTGGACCGCGCGCAGGCGCAGGCCGCGCAGGCCGGACCGCTCGCGCAGGCCCACGCCCAGCAGGAAGTGCTCGCCGCGCAGACCGAACTGGCCCAGCGCCAGGCCGAGTTGCGCCAGCAGCAGCTGGTCGCCGAGATCGTCAAGCCGGCCGAGGCCGAGGCCCAGCGGATCAAGCTGCTCGCCATTGCCGAGGCGGACCGCATGAAGATCCAGGCCGAGGCGGCGGCCTCCTACGACCGGGTCGCGCTCGACCGGATGCTGATCGACCAGCTCCCGCAGATCGTGAAGGAAGCGGCGGGGGGTCTTGCGGGCGCGAATGTCAACGTCCTCAACGGTGCGGATGGTCTCGGCGAGATCGCCGCGGGCCTTGTTTCGCAGGGGTTGACGATTCTGGACTCGGTGCGGGGGAATCTGAGCGGGTCGGACCCCGACGGGCGTCGTCCCGGTGACGAGGTCAAGAACCTGCTCCAGTTGCAGGCGAAGAAGGACGACAAGAAGAACGACGGGCCGGTTGACCTGGACTAGGTGCTCCGCTGGGAGTTGTGGGGCGGTGTGCGTTGTCGGTTTGCTGCGGCGCCGTTGTGGCTGGTCGCGCAGTTCCCCGCGCCCCTTTCGGGGCGCTGCAGCACAGGCCGTCGCCCCTACGGCGCTGTCAGGCTCCACAGGGCCGACACCAGTGGGCGGCGCAGGTCTGCCCGTCGTACGCACAGGCCGATCGGGAACGGCTCCGGTGGTGGGTCCGCCGGGATTACCGCCAGCCGTTCCCGTACGGCGCTGTTGTCGAGGACGAGGCGGGGTACCACTCCCGTCCCGCAGCCCAGGGCGACCAGGGTCAACAGGCCTTCGTGGCCGTCCGGTTCGCAGGCCACGTCGGGTGTCGTGCCCTGGGTGCGGAACCAGCGGTCGGCGGCCTCGCGGACCAGGCCCCGGTGCGGGAGGACGAACGGGCCGTCTAGATCCGGGTCGGGGCGGTCGTGGGCGGTGACCAGGACCAGTTCGGTCACCGCGACCGTCCGGCTCACCAGCGGCTCCGGCAGCCGCGCCGGGATGCCGGCGACCGCGACGTCCACTTCGCCCTCGTCGAGGCGGGCCAGCGCGGCCGCCGCGTCGCCGGTGCGCAGATCGAGGCGTACCTGGGGATGCGCGGCCCGGAAGGGCGCCAACAGGTCGGGCAGCAGCCCCTGGCAGGCGGTCACCGTGGCGAACAGGGCGAGTCTGCCGGTGAGTTCGGCCGGGTCGGGATGCTCCTCGCGGTAGGCGCGCCACAACTCCAGTGACTGGACGGCGTATTCACGGAAGCGGTGCCCCTCCGCCGTCAGTGAGACTCCGCGCGTCCCGCGGTCGAAGAGTCGGTGTCCGAGGTCGGCCTCCAGTCGCTGCACGGTCCGCGTGAGCGTCGCCGGACTGACATGGCAGTCGAGACTGGTCCGCCCGAAGTTCAGCGTCTGCGCCAGATGTAGGAAAAGCCGTAGCTCCCGGTGGTCGTCCCGCATACCGTGACCTGGCCCTTTCAGCGGGTGCAACAGTCCGCTGCACAAGTTGCGCTTGCCGCAACACTCGCCGGGAGCCTACAACTCCACCATGACCTCGACCACGTACACCTCCGCCGTCTTCACCCTCGAAACGATGGACGTGCCCGGCGGCACGGAGACCATCCTGCGCGGCGGCCGGCACCTCTTCCCGCTGCTCCCGCAGGCCTTCGCCGGCGTCCGCCGTATCGGCGTCATCGGCTGGGGCCCGCAGGGCCGCGCCCAGGCCCGCAACCTGCGGGACTCCCTCGCCGGTACGGACATCCGGGTGAGCGTCGGCCTGCGCCCCGGCTCGGCGTCCGCGGCCGACGCCCGCGCGCACGGCTTCACCGAGGAGGACGGCACGCTCGGCGACTGGCTCGCGGTCACCGCCGACAGCGACCTGGTGATCCTGCTGATCGCGGACGCGGCCCTCGCCGCCCACCACGAGCAGATCTTCGGGGCGTTGAAGCCCGGCGCCACCATCGGCCTCTCGCACGGCTTCCTGCTCGGTCATCTCCGGGAGACCGGCGGGGAGTTCCCGCCCGGACACGGCGTGATCGCCGTCTGCCCCAAGGGCATGGGCGACTCCGTGCGGCGACTCTACGAGCAGGGCGCGGAGATCAACGGCGCGGGCATCAACAGCAGTTACGCCGTCCACGCCGACCCCGACGGCAACGCCACCGACCACGCGCTCGGCTGGTCGGTCGCGCTGGGCTCGCCGTACACCTTCCGCACCACCCTGGAGAGCGAGTACCGCTCCGACATCGTCGGCGAACGCGCCATCCTGCTCGGCGCCGTCCACGGCATCGTCGAGAGCCTCTTCACGCGCCACCGCCTGAGCGGCGACGACGCGGTGACCGCGTACGAGCGCTCCTGCGAGAACGTCACCGGACCCATCGCCCGCACCATCTCCCAGGCCGGACTCCGCGCCGTCCGCGAGGAGTTGGACCCGGCCGGACGGGAGGTCTTCGACCGTGCGTACTCGGCGACCTACGGCCCCGCCCGCGAGATCGTCGCCGAGATCTACGACGAGGTCGCCGACGGCACCGAACTGCGCAGCGTGGTTCTTGCCGAACGGCGGCTCGGGGCACGGGAGATGAGCGGGATCGGCGGTTCCCCGATGTGGGCCGCGGGAGTGGAGGTGCGGGCGCGCCGGGCCCAACGGGCCCTGTCCGTCGAGCCGTTCACCGCCGGGGTGTTCGTGGCGACGATGACCGCCCAGGTCGACGAGTTCGCCGAGCGCGGCCACCCCTGGTCGGAGATCGTCAACGAGTCCGTCATCGAGGCGGTGGACTCCCTGCTGCCCTACATGCACGCCCGCGATGTGGCATACATGGTCGACAACTGCTCCCGTACGGCCCGTCTGGGCGCCCGCCGTTGGGGCCCCCGCTTCCAGGCGGCCTACGAGCAGATCGCCTACCCCGCGTCCGAACTCCCGGCGGACGGAGCCCTGTTGGAGGCCTTCGACACCCACCCCATGCACGAGGCCCTGGCCGCGGCGGCGAAACTGCGGCCCTCCGTGGACATCTCCGTGGCCTGACGGTTCATTCGGTCGGCTCAGCGCGAGGTGGGGAACGGCAGGGCGTCCTGGTAGGCGTTCACCGGCTTGGCGACCTTCTCGACGGTGACGCCGTCGAGCGCGGCCGCGGCGGAACCCGTCCCCAGGGTTCCGCTCGCGTGCCACGTTCCGGTGATCGTCACCCAGGTGTTGGCGGACAGGGCCGGGATGCCGTAGACCCGCACCTTGATGGACTGGGCGTCCGCCGCGCAGCACGAGATCATGATCCGGGTCAGGTCCCAGTAGGTGGACCCCTTGTCGGGCGTGACGAACCCGGTCATCTGGACGGTGCGGCCCTTGATGGCCCGCTCTCGGTCCTGCTGCACGCGGGTCGTGAAGTCGGTGAGGGTCATCGGCAGCGGCGAGGTCGCGGGCAGCGGATCGAAGGAGTCCTGCACGGGGACGGCCTTCGTGTCGGCGCGGGACGCGGTGTAGGCGCCGAGAGCGGGTGGGGCGTAGAAGAGGAGGCTGAGCGCGGGGAGGAAGAGCAGCCAGGCGACGCGGGGCACCTTGGAGTGGTTGTGGCCGCCCATGTGCTCTTCGGCGGGTTCGGTGTGGTCGTGACCTATGTGGCCACGGTCCATGTGGCCGGGGCCCACGTGGTCGTCGTCCGGGCCCGGGTTCTGCCGTGCCCGTGACCATGCCTCCGCGATGCCGAGCAGGATCAGTAGGAACCCGGACACGACGAGCATCGGGCGCATGCTCGGCTTGACGTAGCGCAGGCACAGGTCGGTGAAGAGCGAGGCGTGCAGCAGGCCCAGGCCGCTGAGGACGAGCAGGGTCACCTGGAGGGGGCGTCTCACAGCAGTACGGCTCCGATCAGCGCGCTGGACAGTACCGCGACGACCGTCGTGGCGGCGGAGAAGCGAGCCGCGAAGGCCCGGCCGAACGTGCCCGCCTGGAGGGCGATCAGCTTCAGGTCCACCATGGGGCCCACGACCATGAAAGCGAGCCGGGCAGTGGGGGAGAAGCCCGTGAGGGAGGACGCTACGAACGCGTCTGCCTCGGAGCAGACTGCGAGGATGATCGCGAGCGCGGCCAGGAACAGCACCGACAGCCACGGCGAGCCGGCGAAGGTGTCGAGGACCGAGCGCGGGACCGCGACATTGAAGGTCGCCGCCGCCATGGCCCCGACGACCAGGAACCCGCCCGCGTGCAGGAAGTCGTGCTGGAAGCCGGTGCGGAACTCCGTGAAGCGGCTGTGCCCAGGCCGGTGCCCGGTGTGGCGCGCGACGGGCCGCAGCCACTCCTCGCGCCCCAGCCAGAGCCACAGCCAGCCCATCACCACGGCGGTCGCGAGCGAGGCGAGCAGCCGGGCCAGCACCATCACAGGGCTGGCGGGAAACGCGATCGCGGTGGCGGTCAGCACGACCGGGTTGATCGCGGGCGCCGAGAGCAGGAACGCGAACGCGGCGGCCGGGGTGACCCCGCGCCCGATCAGACTGTTCGCGACCGGCACCGACGCGCACTCACAGCCCGGCAGCACGACCCCCGCCATCCCGGCCACCGGCACGGCGAACGCGGCCCGCTTCGGCAGCACCTTCGTGAACACCCGCGCCGGCACGAACGCGTTGATCGCCCCCGACAGAGCCGTACCGAGCAGCAGGAAGGGCAGCGCCTGTGTGGTGATGGCGAGACACACGGTCCGCCAGGCCTGCACGGCCGGCGCGTCCAGCCACCGCCCGACGACGAACAGGAGCAGCCCCGGGACGACAGCCGCCCCGAGCAGCATGAGCGGCCAGGACCGGGGCCACCCGGCTGCCGCGACATCCGCTTCCGCCGCCGCTCCGGGTGGCTCAACCGTCGTCTGCACACGAGCTCCACATGTTCGATGTCCGCGTCGAACATAGCGGGCCCGTCTCAGCCTTCGGCGACCGGCTCCGGGGAGCGGGCGTACTGTTCGACGACATCCAGGGGTGCCGTCGTGAACGCGTGCGCCTCGCTCATGCTGACGCGGTGCGTGCCACGGATCCCCGTCCCTTCCTTCCAGCGCCCCCCGCCTTCTCTCAGCGCCACTCGACCGCGAACGCCCGCGCCGGGTTCTCCGTGAAGACGCGCCACACCAGTTCCTCCCCCAACTCCACCGCGAGCCGTGGCCGCACCCGCCGCAGCAGATACGGCATCCCCGGGCCGCCGTCCACCGAGCGCGCGTCGGCGACCACGGTGTCCCCGCCGAGCAGCAGCCGGTCTCCGAAGCCGGCCTCGGCCAGGGTCCGGACCGCGTCCGGCATCCGCCAGTCCGTGGCGTGGTGGGCGCGGGACGGGCCGTCGAACGCCAGGTAGGCGCCCGTGTCGGCGGCCTGTCGCTGGACCACCGGGTCGGGGGAGCGGTTCAGGTGGCCGAGAATCACCCGGTGCGGCTCGACCCCCAACTTGCCGCACAGCAGGTCGAGTACGTCGAGGGCGCCCGTGCCCAGCTCCAGGTGCACGGCGATCGGCGCGCCCGTCGCGCCGTGGGCCTCGGCCGCGGCGGTCATCGTCCAGCGGGCGTGCGCGTCGAGGCCGTGGAAGCCACCCGCGACCTTGATGAACCCGGCGCGGACACCGGACGGCCCGATGCTTTCGGTCAGTTCGGCGACGAAGACCTCGGCCAGCTTGCCGCGCAGACCCTCCAACAACTCCGGGCTGTAGTGCGCCGCTTGGTGCAACCCGGTCGCGCAGACCACGTGCACACCCGTCGACCGGGACAGCAGCGGCAGATCGGCGACCCGCCGCCCCATCCCGTACGGCGTCCACTGGACGACGCTGCCCCCGCCGACGGAACGGAACGTATTCAACTCGGCCCGTGCGGCCGAGGCGTCGCCCAGCTCCTGGCCGGGGAGTCGCGGGCTGCGGAGGAAGAGATGGTCGTGCGCGTCGCACATACCCAACAGCCGCGGGTCCACATCCCCAAGTACCGTACGGACGACGGCACTCACCACTGCCGCCCACGCGGTAACCCGCCCCGCCCCGGCGCCGAAAGGTGCAGCACCTGGAACACGTCCCCCTCCGCCTTCGGCGTCTCGTGTTCCCAGAGCGAGAAATGGACGAGCTCCCAGCTGTGCGGGTCGACGGCCGCCGCCGCGAGGACCGCACCGTCCTCCCCGGCCAGCCGCCGGGTCTCACCCACCGCGTCCTCCATCACCGCTGCCAACTCCCCACTCCCCGCGATCCGTTGACGCTGCCGCACGGCGACGGCCACCGGTGAGCCCGCGGCACCGCCCTCCTCGTACGCGAGGCCGGTCCACCGCAACACCTGCGGCCGCCCGAAGTCGTCGACGAGCCCCTGGAAGGCGCCGCCCCAGAGGAAGCGGTTCATGCCCTCGACCGTGTTCCACAGATAGAACGGCGCGTACTGGTTGACCGGCGAACCGTGCATCCCGCGCTCACGCACCAGGTACGCCTTGAGACCGAGCCCGTCCCAGTCGTCGAGCAGATGCCCGACCCGGGCGACCCGATCCCGGACGATGCCCATGTCGTAGTCGGCGGGAAGGGTGAGTTCGTACTGCATCGCGTGCATCGAATGCCTCCTCAGGAGGGCGAGAGAAGAGAGAGCAGTCCCCGGACACCGGCGTCGAAGGCGGCCGGCGACCCGGACGCGCGGGCCAGGACGTACCCGCCCTGCACGGTAGCGAGGATCGTCGCGGCGATCTCCTCACCGTCCAACTCCGGCCCGAACTGCCCTTGTTCCTTGCCCTCTTCGACGATTCCGGCGAGCCGCTCACGGATCGCGTCGAGCGTCGCGTCCACCGGCTCCCGCAGCTCGGCGCTGGCGATCACGTCCGGATCCATCGTCAGCCGCCCGACCGGACACCCGCGCAGCACATCCCGCTCGCGCCGCAGATACGCCTCGATCCGCTCGTACGGCGTGCCCGGCCCGTCGAGTACTCCCTCGGCGGTAGCCAACAACTCCTCGGCGGTCCGCCGGATCGCCGCCAGCGCCAGCTCCGGCTTGCCCTTGAAGTGGTGGTACATGCTGCCCTGTCCGGCACCCGCGCGCTCCAGGATCGCCTTGGGGCTGGTGCCGACGTAGCCGCGCTCCCACAACAGCTCGCGCGTGGACTCGATCAGTCGCTCCGGGGTGCTCATGCGAGGACTGTACATACTAGTAGGTACAGAAGTCGAGGAGTTATCGACGGACCGGGGGAGCAGCCGCAACGCACCCGCGTACTCCCCAGGAGGTACGCACACAGCCGCTGGCCGTACGACGACCCGGCCCCCTCCCCGGAGCCAGTCTCGATACATCACCGGACATCTTGGAGATGAATCGACATGCAGACTCTGGCGAACTGGAACGGCGGCGGCCCCGGCCCGTGGATCCTGTTCTTCCCGCTGATCTGGGCGGCCGTGGTGGTCGGCGCGGTGACCGTCCTTCGCCGTACCGCCTGGCGCGGTCGCGGGAACGGGCGCGGTGGACCGTGGCGCGCGATGGCCGACCCCCGTCCCACGGGCGACTCCCCGCTCGCCGTCCTCGGCCGCCGCTTCGCCTCCGGCGAGATCGACGAGGACGAGTACTGGCGCCGCCTGTCCGTCCTGGACGAGCAGTTCGGCAGCACCGGCAAGGGAGGTGGCCCGGCATGACCACCGCGACCACCACCCGCACGGCCGCGCGGGTCGTCGACGCCGTCAAGGTGTACGGCGTCGGCGACACCGCCGTACGCGCCCTGGACGGGGTGAGCGTCGACTTCCCGGCCGGCCGCTTCACCGCGATCATGGGCCCCTCGGGCTCCGGCAAGTCGACCCTGATGCACTGCGCGGCCGGACTCGACACGCTCAGCTCCGGCGCCGCGTACATCGGCGACACGGAACTCGGTACTCTCGACGACCGCCGCCTCACGCTCCTCCGCCGCGACCGGGTCGGCTTCGTCTTCCAGGCGTTCAACCTGATCCCGACACTCACCGTCGCCGAGAACATCACCCTCCCCCTGGACCTCTCCGGAGCCAGGGGTGACCAGGAGTGGATCGACGCGCTCGTCGACGTCGTCGGCCTACGCGACCGCCTCCACCACCGCCCCTCGGAACTCTCCGGCGGCCAGCAGCAACGCGTGGCCGTGGCAAGGGCGTTCGCGGGCAGGCCGGAGGTCGTCTTCGCCGACGAGCCGACCGGCAACCTCGACTCCCGCTCCGGCGGCGAGGTCCTCGGACTGCTCCGCCGTGCCGTACGGCAGACGGACCGCACGGTGGTGATGGTGACCCACGACCCGGTCGCCGCCGCCCACGCCGACGAGGTCGTCTTCCTCGCCGACGGACGCCTGGTGGACCGTATGGAAGCCCCCACAGCGGAAAAAGTCCTCGACCGCCTGAAGGCCTTCGAGGACGTGAGGTCATGAACGCGTCCGTACGCCTCAGCATGTCCTCCCTACGGGCCCACAAAAGGCGCTTCGCCGGTACGTTCCTCGCCGTGTTCCTCGGGGTCGCCTTCCTCGCCGGAACCCTCGTCATGGGCGACACGCTGCGCGCCAACTTCGACACCATGTTCGGCGACGCGACCAGCGGCACGGACGCGGTGGTCCGCAGCGCCGACGCCATCACAACACCCGGCGAGAGCCAGGGAGTACGGCAACCGGTGAGCACGGCCCTGCTGAAGACCATCGACCAGGTCCCCGGCGTCGCGGCCGCCGCCCCCAGCATCCAGGGATCGGGCCAACTCGTCGGCGCCGACGGCGAGGCCATCGGCGGCAAGGGCCCGCCCACCCTCGCCGGCAACTGGATCACCGACCCGAAGCTCAACCCGTACCGGCTCGCGGAGGGCCGAACTCCGGCCGGTCCGGGCGAGGTTGTCATCAACCGAGGTGCCGCCGACAAGGGCCACTTGAAGATCGGCGACACGACGACCCTGCGCACCCCCGACCCTGTCAAGGTGACGATCGTCGGCCTCGCGACCTTCGGCGGCGAGGACGGCATGGCGCAGGTGACGTTCACCGGCATGACGCAGTCCGACGCCGAGAAGTACCTCACCGCGAAGCCGGGCGAGGCGGCGAGCATCCAAGTACGAGCAGGCCCGGGCGTAAGCCAGCAAGCACTGGTCGACCGCCTGACTCCCGTCCTCCCCAAGGGAGTTGACGCGATCACGGGTCAGCAGTCGGCGCAGGAGAACACGGACATGATCTCGTCCCAGTTCCTGACCATCTTCACCACGTTCCTGCTGGTGTTCTCCGGCATCGCCCTGCTGGTCGCGACCTTCTCCATCCACAACACGTTCGCGATCGTCATCGCCCAACGCACCCGGGAGAACGCCCTGTTGCGTGCCCTCGGCGCCTCCCGTCGCCAGGTCACCGCAGCCACCGTCACCGAGGCGAGCGTCGTCGCCGTGACCGCGTCGGCCGCCGGACTCGCGGGCGGCATCGGGATCGCGGCCGGACTGAAGATGCTGTTCCCGGCCATCGGATTCCCTTTCCCCGAGGGCGACTTGGTGATCCGCACGCTCTCGATGGTCCTGCCCCTCGCGGTCGGCATCATCGTCTGCCTGGGCTCCGCACTCATGCCGGCGGTACGAGCGGGCCGCACCGCACCCCTCGCGGCCCTGCGCGAGACGGCCGTGGACCAGTCAGGCGCGTCCCGCGTCCGAGCGGTGACAGGAATGGCACTCGCAGCCTTCGCGATCGGGGCCACCCTCACCGGAGTACTGATCTCACCGTCCTTGCTGCTGGCGGGAGTTGGCGCGGTACTGGCCCTGGTCGCCTTCGTGGTCCTGGGCCCGGTCGCCTCCTCCACGGCGGTACGCGTCCTCGGCAGCCCCCTGGACCGACTGCGCGGCGTCACCGGCGGACTCGCCCGACGCAACGCCCTGCGCAGCCCCCGCCGTACGGCCGCCACCGCGAGCGCGCTGATGATCGGCGTGGCCGTGGTGTCCCTGTTCACCGTGTTCGGCGCCTCGTTGAAGGCCACGATGGACCAGACGGTGTCCCGGTCCTTCGCCGGTGACGTGGCCGTCAGCACCCCGTCCTTCGGCGCGGGCGGCAGCGGCCTGAGCCCCCGACTCGCCGCAGCCATCGGCAAGCTGCCCGAGGTGAACACGGCAGTGGGACTGGGCCGAGGAGTAGCCGAAGTAGATGGCAAGGGACGGGCGTTGACAGTGACGGACCCCACCGCCCTAGCCCGCACTTTCGACCTGGGCACCATCCAGGGCTCCCTCCGCGCCCTCGGCACGGACGGCATCGCCATCACCAGGACGGAGGCCGACCGCCAACACCTGACCACCGGCAGCAAGGCCCAACTGGCCTTCGCCGACGGCAAGAAGAAGACCTTCACCGTCCGCGCGGTCTACGGCCAGTCCGAACTCGCCGGCGACTACGTCATCACCCGAGCAGCCTGGGCCCCCCACCGCACCCAGGACTCCGACACACTGGTCGCCGTCTCCTTCAAGAACGGCGTGAGCACGGCCAAGGGCAAAGCCGCAGTCGATCGGATCGCTGCCCAATACGGCAACCCACAAGTCCAGACCCGCCACGAGTACGCGCAATCCTCGGCCGGCGGCATCGACATGATGCTGACGCTCGTCTACGCCCTGCTGGCCCTCGCGGTCCTGATCGCCCTGCTGGGCATCGCCAACACCCTCACCCTGGCGATCCACGAACGCACCCGCGAACTGGGCCTGTTGAGGGCGGTCGGCCAGACCCGTTCCCAACTCCGGGCGATGGTCCGCTGGGAGTCGGTCCTGGTCGCCGCCTTCGGCACGCTCGGCGGCCTAGCCCTCGGCGCCTTCCTAGGCTGGGTCCTGGTCAAGGCCTCGGACGGCGCGAGCGACAGCGCCTTCGCCTTCGCACTCCCGCCCGTCCAACTCATGGTGGTAGCCCTGGTGGGCGTCTCCGCGGGCGCTCTCGCGGGCCTGCGCCCAGCACGCCGCGCGGCACGACTGGACGTACTGCGGGCGATCGCCACCGAGTGATCTGACCCGGGTGGAGAAACTCACGGCGTCCACCTCCACCGACGGCGAGGGCCCACCAAGTCCCACTGTCCCCACGCCGACGGCCGAGAGGGAGCCGTAGGGGCGCGCCGGTGTCGAGAGCCCCAGCGCGCGGAGGCGCGCAGCGCCGAGCACGGTGGGGCTCTCGACACCGGCTCCCAGCGCCCCGAAGGCGACCGAACCAAAAGAGGTGCGCGCAGTGCCTAACCAACACCGGCCCACCCACACGGCACAATCCAACACCGGTCCAGCATCGCGAGTTTTCAACAAGGGCTCAGGCGCGTCGCCATCCGAAGACCAACCCGGCCATCCCGCCGTCTACAACACAGGCCCGGGCACCCGTCTTCTCAACACAGGCCCGGGCACCTCGCCGCCTACAACACAGCCCCAGGCACCCGCCTCCTCAACACAGACAAGGCACCCAATAGCCACCCCCCCCGCAACGAATCACCGCCCGATCAACCGGCAACGGCGGACCGGGCGGGAGCGGGTTGGGGCCGGTGACCGTCGACCGGACGCTCGACCTCGGTGACGAACCGATGCGCGGGCTTCTCCGCAGCCGTACGACACAGCGGACGAGCCGGTGCCGCCGTCGCCGGCGTAGGTGCGGTCAGCGTGAACCACACGACCTTCCCGGACTCCCCGTCCGGCCGCACCCCCCAGTTCTCGCTCACCGCGGCGACCATCGCGAGCCCGCGCCCACATGTGGCCGAAGGGGAGACCTCGTCGATGTCCCCCACGACCGGAAGCCGGGGGTCGTGGTCGTGCACCGAGACCATGAGCTGGTCCAGCAGCAGCTCGATCTCGACGACGCACGTCTTGTCGGGCTGGGCGTGCCGGTGGACGTTGGTGAGGAGCTCTGTGACACCGAGCGCGGCCCGGTCTATCAGAGGATCCAGATGCCAGTAGCGCAATTGCGCAGATACGATTCTGCGGACCTGGCCGATCCGCGACGGCAGGGCTTGGAGCTCCACCGTGCAGTGCCTGCTTGGGTGACTGATCACGGCTGCGACTCCCCGACTGAGGTCCGGAAGAACACGGAGTTCGGATCCAGCAGGGTGGTCAAGGAAGGCCGCCTGCTGTTGTGTCCGGCGGGCTGGTTCGCAGCGTTATCGCCGGTAAACCCAGAGTGACGTGAGACCAGAGTGACTCAGGGGCCGCGGTCCCGCAACTCGCGGCCGGCAACTGCTCTTCAATGGCGCGGAACAGCCGTCGTACGGCCCGGATGAACCACTCCACGGCACGGACGAACCGCTCCACGGCACGGACCGGCCACTCCACCGCAGGGCCGCTCCACCGCACGAAGAATCCACCGCACGAAGAATCCACCGCGCGAAGAATCCACCACACGGGGAATCCGCCGCGAGGATCAACCGCCCCGCCCGGCCGCTTTGCGCACGGCCTCGATGAACCGTCGTGCCGCGGGTGGCCCCGGCTGCCCGGGCGCGGGGTCGTGTTCGCCGAGGGTCAGCAGATACCTGTTGCCGTTGAGGTCGGCCAGCGCCCGATCCTCGGGAGCGAACCAGGGTTTCGAGGCACGCACCGCCTGCACCGGCGCGCTGTCGATCTCGCTGCCGTAGCTGGTGAGCAACTCCAGCCTGCCGTCATTGATCCGGACCTGTCCGGCCCGGGTGAGCGACCGCAGCCGCTTCCCGATCCGCACGCCCGTGGCCGTGAACTCCGGCTCCGCCATGCTTCCCCGCCCCCTTGGTCCAGGACATCTGGTGATCCAGTGTGCGCCCCCGTTCAGGACGTTCGTCCCGCTCCGGTGCAGTCTGCCCGCCTGGGCCGTCGAGCACCAGTACGTACTGCCCGGTCACGGTGAGTATCCGGAGCACTCGCGCGAGTGCGCCCCCAAGCCCCGCCGATGGCCCACCTACAGCTCGTCGCCAACCTGTCGTCCACCCGAGGCACCCGCGTCGCCCACCCGAGGCACCCGCGTCGCCCACCCGAGGCACCCCCGTCGCGAGCCCGCCGCAGCCCTGCCCCAGGGCCGCCTTTGAGCCGCCCAAAGGTGTGTTTATGCAGGTGAGAAGCGTGCGGAAGGTGCCTATGATCGAGGTGTCGGCCGCGCGAGGCGCCGTCGGCGCAACGTGTAAGGAGCCCCACCGTGAGCACCACCCCACAGACCCTGACCGGTGCCACCCTCGACGTCGACCGCAGCGACGCCGACTACCGGAACTGGCTCAAAGAAGCCGTCCGCAAGGTCCAGGCCGACGCCAACCGCTCCGCCGACACACACCTGCTCCGGTTTCCGCTCCCGGAGAGGTGGGGCATCGACCTGTACCTGAAGGACGAGTCGACCCACCCCACCGGCAGCCTCAAACACCGCCTCGCCCGCTCCCTTTTCCTCTACGGCCTCTGCAACGGCTGGATCCGGCCCACCCGCCCGGTGATCGAGGCGTCCAGCGGTTCCACGGCGGTCTCCGAGGCGTACTTCGCCAAGCTGATCGGGGTGCCCTTCATCGCGGTCATGCCGCGCACGACCAGCGCGGAGAAGATCCGTCTGATCGAATTCCACGGCGGGCAGTGCCACTTCGTGGACGACCCGCGCAAGATGTACGAGGAGTCGGCCGCCCTCGCGGTGGAGACCGGCGGCCACTACATGGACCAGTTCACCTACGCGGAGCGGGCCACGGACTGGCGCGGCAACAACAACATCGCCGAATCCATCTTCCGCCAGCTGGAGTTGGAGCGTTTCCCGGAGCCCGCGTGGATCGTCGCCACGGCCGGCACCGGCGGTACCTCGGCGACCCTCGCGCGCTATGTCCACTACATGCAGCACGACACCCGTGTCTGTGTCGCCGACCCGGAGAACTCCTGTTTCTTCGAGGGCTGGACCACCGGCGACCCGGACGTCACCCGCGACTGCGGCTCCCGCATCGAGGGCATCGGCCGCCCCCGTATGGAACCGAGCTTCGTCCCCGGCGCCATCGACCGCATGATGAAGGTCCCGGACGCGGCCAGCGTCGCCGCCGTGAGGGCCCTGGAACAGGCCATCGGCCGCAAGGCGGGCGGCTCCACCGGCACCGGCCTCTGGAGCGCCCTGAAAATCATCGCCGAGATGGTCGCGGCAGGCCAACAGGGCAGCGTGGTAACCCTGTTGTGCGACCCGGGCGACCGCTACCTGGACAAGTACTACTCGGACACGTGGCTGACGGCGCAGGGTCTGGACATCACTCCGTACAGCGAGGCGATCACCTCGCTCCTGGCAACGGGAGTATGGCCAAGGTGAACTTCTGGCTGCCGAGGTGGGCAACGCCCCTTCTTTCAGGGGCGCGGGGCTGTATCGATGTGCGGCTCCGCCGCGTGGGCGCGACCAGCCACGACGGCGCAGCACCCGACCGACGCACGCAACGGCACCACTAACGCGCCAGCCACCGATCCAACGCCGTCACCGCATCTCTGAACGCCCGCCCCAACCCAGGCCGTGCCACCCGCAACACACCCCGAAACGGCGCGGCCCCATCCGCGGCGAACGTCCACTGAACCCGAGTCCCACCCCCGGCAGGAGCCAACCGCCACTCCTCGACCAGCGCCCGGATCCCCGGCGCGTTGGTCACATCGACCCGATACGCGTACGTCTCCGGCGACTTGGCCACCAACACGGTCTCCTCGAACCGCGTCCCACCCAGCAGCCGAACCTCACGCCCAGCCCCGTCACCGGTAGGCCGAGCCGACCTCACCGCTGAGAACCACTCGCTCCAGCCGGCCACATCCTCGGCGAGCGCACTGAACACGGCGTCGGGCAGCGCGGCGACCTCCCGCGCGAAGACCAGTCGTACGGGCGCGGTCTCGACGAAGTCGATCCCCACCGGACGCAGACGGTGAGCCATGGTCAAACCTCCGCTACGCGACGGCAGTTGGGGTCGGAGAAGGCGTCACCCTAGCTGACGGGGGATCAGATGTCTGCCCCGTCACCGGCTTCGCCCGCCACCACGAGCCGCAGATGCTCGGAGATGTCCGCACGCGCCTCGACCGGCAACCCCGCGTCCGTCACCAGCGTGTCGACCTGTTCCAGCGCGGCGAACGAACTCAGGCCCACCGTCCCCCACTTGGTGTGGTCGGCGACGACCACGACCCGCCGCGCGGACTGCACGAGCCGGCGGTTGGTCTCGGCCTCGGCGAGGTTCGGGGTCGACAGGCCGGCCTCGATCGATATGCCGTGCACGCCGAGGAACAGCATGTCGAAGTGGAGCGCCGCGATCGCCTGGTCGGCCACCGGTCCCACCAGCGAGTCGGAGGGGGTGCGCACTCCGCCGGTCAGCACGACCGTCGCCGCGCCCTGCCGCTGCTTCGAGGTGCGCTGCGCCGCGTGGAAGACGTCCGCCACCCGCACCGAGTTGGTGACCACGGTGAGATCGGGGACCTCGAGGAGGTGATGCGCGAGCGCGTACGTCGTCGTACCGCCCGAGAGCGCGATCGCCGTACCCGGCGCCACCAACTCCGCGGCCGCCCGCGCGATGTCCTCCTTGGCGGTCAGCTCAAGACCCGACTTCGCCTCGAAGCCCGGCTCGTGCGTGCTCGCCTCGACGACCGGGACCGCCCCGCCGTGCACCTTCTCCAGGACGCCCTGGCGGGCCAGCGCGTCGAGATCGCGGCGCACGGTCATGTCCGACACGCCGAGCTTGCGGGTCAGTTCGTTGACGCGGACGCCACCGCGGCGCCGGACCTCGTCGAGGATCAGGGCGCGCCGCTGCTCCGCGAGGAGGTTCTGATTCTCACTCACGTACGCTCCGGTCCTTTCGCCGCAACCCGTCACACTGCCCGCGCGCCCGCCCCGACCAGGACATTCTTCCCGGCTGCGGTGCGCGGACGCCCCAATACTCGCACGCCCCCGCAAGCACCGCGCCACCGCCTGTCCCGACGCGCACATGTCATTCAGTCATCATCCGTCGCTCGCGTGTCACACCGATCGGGGGAGATTCGGTGACGGGGCGTGTGCGACGCGCCGGAAAGGACGATCCTGGTGTGCACACGGACACAGACGAACAGTGCGTCACGGGGGATGTGCGAACAGTGGAGCGTGTACAGGAACATGCCGTCACGACCGAGGCGAAGAGCCCTGCCGGACGGCTCGATCAGACCGAACCCGCCCTGGAACTCCTGGTCCACGGAGTCGGCGGCACCACACCCGAGGAGATGCTCGGCGATCCACGCACGGTGCGGATCACCGGCGACGACACCGCGGCCGTCTTCCGGCGCGCGGCCGACGTGGACGCCGAGTCCCGGCCCGCCGACCAGCGCGACGGACCGATCCGCGAGGCCTACGTCTGGTGCAACCTCACCTCGGGCAACGGCACGCGCGCCCTGTGGCTGTTGCTGCTGCCGTTCATGGTCGTCAACCTCGCGCACTGGATGCGCCCCACCGCCCGCGGCCGGCAACGGACGGTGCGTTTCTACGGCCTGCTGGTGCGGCTCGCGGGACTGACCCTGACCGTGCTGCTCGTCGCGGCCGCCTGCGAGGTCGCCCTCGACCTGGCCGCCTGGCAGTGCGCCGGCACGCGCGCGTGCGCCGAACGGCACACCTGGCTGGGCTTCCTGTCGCCCACGATGTCGCACGACAGCTGGTGGAGCCGGCCCGGCCGCCGCCTCGCGCTCGCCGCCCTGGTGCCGACCGCGCTCACAGTCCTCCTCTGGTACCTCTCCCGCCGTACCTGGAGCGAGTACGAGTCGCAGCAGCCGATGTCCCGCCGACCCGAGCCCGACGACGAGACCGGCCACAGCGCTCTGGGCCGCCCCGGCTTCTGGTACGGCCGCCGTCTGGTGGCCCGACTGCGCGCCGCCCACACGGCGGCCGGCCTCCTGACGGTCGCCGCGGCCGTCACCGTCCCGACGGCCCGCTTCGACCGCGGGCCCGACGGCTCCGACCCCCTGGCCGGTCCCGGCGTACTCCTGGAGACCGCACTCGCCGGCCTCGCGTTCGTCGTGGTCTACGTGGTGTGCCGTCGCGGCCGCAGCGAGAACCGTCTCGACCAGGCCCTCGACCGCCGTCTCGTACGACGCCTGCCGCTCGGCGCACTCCTGGTGCTCGCCCTCGCCCTGCTGTACGCCGGTTGGTCGCGCCCGGGATGGCAGTCGTCCGGGCGACTGCCCGGAGACATCGCTTTCGGTGGAATCGCCCTGATCCAGGGCCTGTTGGTGGTCGCCCTCGCTGTCGTCGCCCACCTGCTGTACCGCACCCACCCCGACCCGCGTTCCGCGATGCACGGCCTCGGCGGACCGGCCGTGGCGATGCTGGCCTGCGCCCTGGGCGGCGTGATGTCCGGCGGGGTCTCGCAGCGGGTCTCCGACTGGCTGGACGGCACCGGAACGTCCATCGCGGGTCCGCCCGTCCTGCTCACCTGGCAGGCCTCGGTGATCCCGACGCTGCTCGTCGTCGTCCTCGTCCTGTGCGCCGGACTCGGCCACCGCACCTGGCGGCTGCGCCGTAGCGAACTGGCCGCGGTGGCGCACGACTACCCGGGCGAGCGGAAGGACCGGGCGCGCACCGCCCGGATCGCGAGCACGCGCGCGATGGCCGCGCTCACGGACCGCGGCCCCCTCCTCGCCGCAGTCGTCTCCACCGCGACCCTGCTCCTGGGCGCCGGAGCGCTCGTCGGCGCCTTCACCACCGACAGGACACCGGAACGGGCCGGGGAGGAGGGCCACGCCTTCGTGCACGGCGCCGCCCAGACCTCACAGGGCCTCGGCTCCTGGCTGATCGGGCTCGGCTTCATACTCTTCGTCACCTGGGGCAGGCGCGCCTACAAGGACGCCTCTGCGCGGCGCACCATCGGCATCCTGTGGGACGTGGGCACGTTCTGGCCGCGCGCCGCCCACCCCTTCGCCC
>NZ_JBLTJC010000086.1:0-33516 GCF_048158785.1 Streptomyces colwelliae
CCTCGGGCCATGTCGCGGGCCTGCTCGCCGCGTGCTGCCCCCGAACTCGTCCTGCGCGTCACCGGGTTGGCCAAGTCCTACGTCCCGCCCAGCGGCCGGCATCGTCGCGAGCGGGCGGTCGTCGCCGTGGAAGAGGTCGACCTGGAGGTACACCGTGGTGAGACCCTCGCGCTCGTCGGGGAGTCGGGGGCCGGCAAGTCCACGGTGCTCATGGAGATCGTGTCGCTCACGGCACCGGAGACCGGCACCGTGGAGATCCTCGGGCAGGATGCCGCGCGGCTGACGCGGCGTACCGCACGGCTGCTGCGCGGGGCCGTGCAGATCGTGCCGCAGGACCCCATGTCGAGTCTCGATCCGCGGATGCCGGTGGGTGACATCGTTGCCGAACCGCTGTACGCGCGGCGGGTGCCGCGGGACGTCGTGGCGGCGCGGGTGCCGCGGCTGCTCGGGCAGGTGGGGCTGGCGGCGGCGGACGCGGAGCGGTATCCGCATCAGTTCTCCGGGGGGCAGCGGCAGCGGATCGCCATCGCCCGGGCCCTCGCCGTCGAGCCCGCGCTGCTGCTGCTCGACGAACCGGTGTCCGCGCTGGACGTGTCCGTGCAGGCCCAGATCCTGGATCTGCTGCTGCGGCTCAAGCGGGAGTTGGGGCCCGCCTATCTGCTGGTGTCGCACGACCTCGCGGTGGTCCGGCAGATCGCCGACCGGGTGTCGGTGATGTACGCGGGGCGGACCGTGGAGACGGGGCCGGTGGCCGAGGTGTTCGACGCGCCCCGGCATCCCTACGCGCGGGCCCTCCTGTCGGCCGTCCCGCTGCCGGACCCGGTCGCCGAACGCACCCGGCGCCGGATCGTGCTGCCCGGCGACCCCCCGTCCGGTGTCCCGGTCACGGCGGGGTGCCGGTTCCTGGCCCGTTGTCCGGTCGCCGCGCTGCTGACGCCGGGGCGCCGTACGCGGTGTGAGACCGAGATTCCGCGGGCCACTCAGGTCACCGTCGCCGGCACGCACACCGTGGCCTGTCACTTCCCGCACGGCGGAATGCCCTGGCAGCACATACGAACGGACCGGGGGACGTCCGGCCGGCCGTGGAACCAGCCGCCGGACCGTCCACCGGTCCACTGAGCCTGAAGTGCCGTTCGTCCGTACAGGCGTCGCCTCAGCAGCAGGCACCGCTCGCACCGCTGGACTGTGCGATGCCTTCGCGCAGGGGATGGGTGGTGGCACCCGATCCGTTCAACCAGAGTCCGCTCGTCACAAGTCCACCGACGAAGACGACGATTGCTATGAGCGTGAATATTTTGATGCTCATGAAAATCTCCTCTCCGAGCATTTACGGATGACGCGTTGACAAGATGAGTCAACAAGAACTTACTCAATCAGTCAAGTATTAATCTTGCAAAAGACGATCTCGGAAAGCGGAATGCCCTTACCCATATGAAATCTGAATTGGTGTCAATTCAAAAAATGCCAGCCCAGACCACTTCGCGCCAGCGAATCGATCATGTCAACTCCATTGGATCGTCGGCGACTTACTGGTAACGTTGATCTGTCATCCCGGTGGTCATAGCCACCTCCAAGGAGCCCACATGGACCCCCTCGAAAACACGACGACGACAGGGCTGGGCGAGCGCATCCGGCTGCTGCGCGGCAAACGTGGCCTCAAGCAGCAGGATCTGGCGTCCAGCGAGATATCGGCGAGCTACATCTCCTTGATCGAATCCGGCAAGCGCGCCCCCTCGGAGTCGGTGCTCGCCGCGCTCGCGGAGCGCCTCGGCTGCTCCGCGGAGTACCTGCGCAGCGGCCGGGACGACCACGAGCTGGAAGAGGCACGACTGCGGCTGGCCTTCGGCGAGATGGCTTTGCGCAACGGGAGCAACGGCGAGGCGCTGCAAACCCTCAGCGAACTCCTCACCAGGCCCACCCTGCTGGACGTCTCCATGACCCGGCGCGCCCGCATGGGCCAGGCCTCCGCGCTGGAGAAGCTCGACCGCACCGAGGCCGCCATCGCGGTCCTGGAGGAGCTCTACCGCGACCCCGACCTGGCCCCCGGTTCCACCGAGTGGTGCCAGACGGCGGTCGCCCTGTGCCGCTGCTACCGCGACGCCGGCGACATCACGCTCAGCATCGAGATCGGCGAGCGGGCCATGTCCCGGCTGGACGCCCTCGGCCTGGACGTGACGGTCGACCACGTCCAGCTCGGCGCCACGCTCATGGCGTCGTACCACATGCGCGGTGACCTGACCCGGGCCCAGCTCATGGGCGGCAAGCTCCTCGACGCCGCCGAGAAGCAGGGCGCACGGGCCGCGCGGGGCGCCGTGTACTGGAACGCGGGACTGGTGGCCCGCTCCCGAGGCCAGCTGAACGAGGCCATGGCCCTGGTGGAGCGGGCGCTCGCGCTGATGTCCGAGGACGACAACCTGCGCCACCTCGCCATGCTCAAGATGAACTACGGCTCGCTGCTGCTCCAGGTCGACGAGCCCGAACCGGCGCGCGGCAAGCAGCTGTTGGAGGAGGCGCAGCAACTGCTGGCCGAGGTGGGCAACGCGCCGGAGCTGGCCCAGTGCGAGATCGGTCTCGCCGACGCGGACGCGATGCTCGGGCAGTGGGACGAGGCCGCGGCGCACGCCGAGCGCGCCCTCGGGCTGACCGGCACCGAGTCCCGCATCCAGGCCGTCGGCGCCCGGGGCACCCTCGCGGAGATCCAGCTGATGCGCGGCAACTTCGACCAGGCCGCGCAGTATCTCCAGGCCGCCACCCGGCAGTTGCGCCAGTTCCGGCCGTCCCACCAGGTGGCTCTCAACTGGCGTTACCTGGGCGACTTGTGGAAGCGGCAGGGCAACACCGCCGAGGCCCTCAAGGCGTACGACCGGGCCCTGTCGGCCGCCGGCATGGCACCGCACCGCGACCACAGCCAGATCTTCACCGAGCACCACCGTTCCTGAGCTCCCGGCCGTTTTCCCGAATCCGACCGAGTTCCCTGCCTTCCAGGCGGAGTTCACCTCGCGGGCAGTCCCGCGCAAAGGCACAGACCTTTGGCTGTCACCCCTGGTAAAGGCATGGACCATTCGACGTCGAACAGACCGGCGGAGCAGGCCGCCCGGTTCCGTTTCCGGCCGGATCCGAGCCCTCCGAACCCCCCGCCTGGACGTGTGTCCGGGCCGGGGGGTTCATCGTGTCTCCGGTCGGGGAGGGGGCGGGTGCCCGGCGGCGAGCCGTTGAACCGCGCTGAATTACCGCGCCATCCGCCGGCACAAGGCCTCCAGAACAGCGCTCCCTTTTCCGTCGCGTGAATTCCCGCCGCGCACCGCCGACGGGAATTCCGAAATACGGCCCGGGTTCTCAATTCCCGGTCGACGCAAGGGAATTCCCGGCGGCAGCGGCCGTCAGCGGGAGGTGTTCGCCAGCCGGTGCACGGCGGCGAGCGGGATCGGCAGCCGGTCGGGGCGGAGCCGGGATTCGTACACGGCCTCGTAGACGGCCTTGTCCGCCTCGAAGGCGCGCAGCACCACGGGCCGGCAGTGCGGGTCCTCTCGGCCGGCCGACGCGTAGCCCTCGATGAACGCGCGGCGGTTGCGCACCGCCCACGCGGACGCCCGCCGTCGCCGGCGCAGCCGACGCGCGGGCGAGCCGTCCTCGGGATCGGCGGACTCCAGGCCGGCCAGGCCGGTGCGGGCCGCGTAGTCGAAGGAGCGCAGCATGCCGGCGACATCCCGCAACACCGGCTGCGGGAGGGCGCGTTCGGCGGCGGTGCGGGCCGGTTCGCCCTCGAAGTCGACGATCCGCCAGCCGTCGGCGGTGCGCAGCGCCTGGCCCAGGTGCAGATCGCCGTGGGTGCGCTGGGCGAAGACGGGGTTGCCGCGCCCGGCGACCCGGGCGTAGTCGTCGAAGAGGGCGCCGATCCGGGTGGTGTAGCGGGCCAGCGCCGGTACCTCCTCGGCGGCCTCCTTGAGCCGCATGTTCATCCCCGCCGCCTCCTCGGCCACGTCCTGCGCGGTGAGCCGGCTGCGGCCGAAGGCCTTGTCCAGCGCGCCGTGCACCTCGGCGACGGCCCGGCCCAGGCTGCGGGCGTGCGGGGTGAATCCGCCGCTCGCCGGTACGCCGCGGCACACGTCGTCCATGCAGTCGCTCGCGTGCCGTACCGCCTCCTCCCAGCCGTCCTGGGCGTCGGGAAGGAACTCCTCGACGAGGCCGAGCACCAATCCCTCCGCGCCGGGGGCGTCGCTGTGCAGGGCGCCGTAGAGGCGGGGTGTGCGGGCGCAGTGCTCCTGGGTGAGGGCGTGCAGCGCCTCGACCTCGGTGTGCGGGCCGGGTTCGGGGCGGCGGAAGATCTTGAGGAGGATCTGGCCGCCGTACGCCACCGCCGTGTTGCTCATCTCGACGTCGAGCGGGTGGGGCACGAGGCCGACGGGGAGCGGGTAGCGGCCGGTGCGTTCGAGGCGGGGGCCGGGGCCCGCGCCGCCGCCCGCCAGCTTGCGCAGCAGCAGTCCGAGGAGGGCGCCGTCGGCGAGGGCGTCGTAGACCCGCCAGCCCTGCCAGGGGCCGGCCGGGACGGTGGTGATCGCGGCGGGTTCGAGGCGGGTGGGGAGCTCGGGGCGCAGGCCGAGCAGGAGTTGGTAGTGCAGGGTCTGTCCGTCGGGGCGGTGGGCCGAGACCACGGCGTGCAGCAGCAGGGGCGGCTCGTCGCCGAGGACGGAGGCCGCGCGGGCTTCGAGGCGGGCCCCGGTGAAGCGGGCGTCGAACCAGCGGCGTCCCTCCAGCCAGGGTCCGAGGGCCGGGAGCAGGGGTGTGAGGATGCCGTCGCTCATGATCCCTCCGCGGGTGTGAGCACGTGCGCGACCTGGTGGGCCGGATCGAGGCGTACGTAGGTGGACTCGCCCCAGGCGTAGGTCTCACCGGTGAGTTCGTCGCGCAGCTTGAGCGTGCCGTGGGGGGACAGGCCGAGGGCGGCCGGGTCGCAGGTGACGGTGGCCTCGTGGGCGTGGTGCGGGTCGAGGTTGACGATCACGAGCACCAAGTCGCCGCCACCGTCCGGTAGTTCGACGCTCTTGGTGTAGGCGAGGATCTGGTCGGAGTCGGTGCTCTGGAGGCGCAGGTTGCGCAACTCCTGGAGGGCCGGGTGCAGTCGGCGGAGCCGGTTGAGGAGAGTGATCAGGGGCGTGATGGTGCGACCCTCGGCCTCCGCAAGTGCCCAGTCCCGGGGCCTGAGTTGATACTTCTCCGAGGCGAGGTAGTCCTCGGTGCCCTCCGCCAGCGGAGTGTTCTCGCAGAGTTCGTAGCCGGCGTAGACGCCCCAGCTCGGGGCGGCGGTCGCGGCGAGCACCGCCCGCACCTCGAAGGCGGGTCTGCCGCCGTGCTGGAGGTAGGCGTGCAGGATGTCGGGGGTGTTCACGAACAGGTTGGGGCGCATGAAGTCCGCGCTGTCCTGGGCGAGTTCGGGCAGGTACTCGGTCAGCTCCGCCTTGGTGTTCTTCCAGGTGAAGTAGGTGTACGACTGCTGGAAACCGGCCTGCGCCAGCGCGTGCACCATCGCCCGCCGGGTGAACGCCTCGGCCAGGAACAGCACATCGGGGTCGGTGGCGTTCACCTCCGCGATCAACCACTCCCAGAACTGCACCGGTTTGGTGTGCGGGTTGTCCACGCGGAAGATGCGCACGCCCAGGTCCATCCAGTGCCGTACGACGCGCAGCGCCTCGGCGTACAGACCCTCGGGGTCGCCGTCGAAGTCGAGTTGGTGGATGTCCTCGTACGTCTTGGGCGGGTTCTCGGCGTAGGCGATGGAGCCGTCGGCGCGGTGGTGGAACCACTCGGGGTGCTCGGTGAGCCAGGGGTGGTCCGGGGAGCACTGGAGGGCGAGGTCCAGGGCGACTTCGAGGCCCAACTCCCGGGCGGTGGACACGAAGTGGCGGAAGTCGTCCTCGGTGCCGAGGTCGGGGTGGATGGCGTCGTGGCCGCCGTGCCGGGAGCCGATGGCCCAGGGCGAACCGACGTCGTCGGGGCCCGCGTGCAGCGTGTTGTTCGCGCCCTTGCGATGGGTCGTGCCGATCGGGTGGACCGGCGGAAGGTACACGACGTCGAAGCCCATCGCGGCGACGGCGGGCAGCCGCTCGGCGGCACTCCGCAGCGTGCCGCCGACCGGGCGGCTGCCCGCCTGGACCACCGCTCCCTCCGAGCGCGGGAACAGCTCATACCAGGAGCCGACGAGGGCGCGCCGGCGTTCGACGCGCAGGGGCAGGGGCCGGGAGGCGGTGACGAGGTCACGCAGCGCGTAGCGCCCCAGGGCGGCCGTCACCCGGGGGGTGGTGACGGCGGACAGCCGGGCCGGAGGGGGGCCCAGGGTGTCACGGAGCATGGCCGCGGCCGCGGTGACCGCCTCCCGGCGGTCCGATGCGGTGATGCCGAGCGCCGCCCGTTCATGCAGCAACGCGCCCTCGGCAAGGGTGAGTTCGGTGTCGACGTCCGCCTCGACCTTCAGCGTGGCGTCGTGCCGCCAGCTCTCCAGCGGGTCGGCCCAGGCCTCGACGCGGAAGGTCCAGGGACCCTCCGTGTCAGGGACCACGGTCGCCTGCCAGCGGTCGGCGTCCTCGTCGACGAGGGTCATCGGGACCCGGTGGGCGGGCCGCCCCGCGGGGTCGTGCAGGACGACGTCCGCGGCGACGGCGCCGTGGCCCTCGCGGAAGACGGTGGCCGTGATGTCGAGGTGCTCCCCCGTCACGGCCTTGGCGGGCAACTCCCCGTCCCGCACGCGTGGTTGGATGTCGAGGACGGGGATGCGCCCGGTCACCGGTGTCATGGTCGACTCCTCCCCGCTCGGATCCCGTCAGCGCAGCCCGGTCGGGGCCGGCGTCCGGGCTGCGAGCAGGTCGATGATGGTCCGTGCGAAGAGGTGGCAGTGGTTGCCGGTGCGGCCGGTGACCAGGTCGTCGTGGATGACGACGTCCTGGTCGACGTACTCGCCGCCCATGTTGCGCAGATCGCCCAGCAGGTTGTTGTGCACCACCGCGCGCCTGCCCTGCATCAGGCCCTGCACGGGCGCCGCGAGCCACATGCCGTGGCAGATGATGCCCTTGAGGATCGCCGGGTCGGCGAACGCACGGCGCAGGAACTGGCTGGCGGGCGGCAGCAGTTGGGGGTCCTCGGTGAAGCGCAGCCGGTCGGCGACCATTCCGGAGGGGACGATGACCGCCGAGTACTCCTTCAGCGCGAACTCGTCGAGGTCCTCGAAGGACTCGGTGACCTCGAAGGGCATGCGGTGCTCATGGCCCTGGAAGGTCATCTGCTCGTTGCCCCACAGCCGGGACAGGAAGTGGACCTCGGCTCCCTCCTCGGGGAAGCGGTAGCGGTAGTAGAGGATCTCGGGCTCGTAGAAGTCGCTCTCCATCAGGACAGCGATCTTGTGACCGGAGAGTCGCACGGCGGCTACCCCTTCCCCTTCGCGGTGACCAGGTCGATGAGGAACGGCCCGCGGTGCGCGAGCGCCTGCGCGACCGCCTCCTCCGCCTGCCCGGGCTTCTCGACCCGGACGGCGGCCACGCCGAGCGAGCCGGCGAGGGAGACGAAGTCGACGGCCGGGCTGCTCAGGTCGAAGATCTCGGGCTGTTCGTGGGCGGGGATGTGCTGGTCCCGCCAGTACTCCTCGATGTTGTCCTCGAGGAGCTGGTAGCTGCCGTTGTTGCAGATGACGAACTTGGTGGGGAGGCCGTAGCGGGCCGCCGTCCACAGTGCCTGGAAGGTGTACATGCTGCCGCCGTCGCCGGTGAAGCCGACCACCGTGCGGTCGGGGTGGGCGAGTTGGGCGCCCAGCGCGCCGGGGATGCCGACGCCGAGGGAGCCGCCGCGGGTCTGCATCCACTGGCCCGGCACGGTCGGCGCGAGCCGGCGGAAGAGCGCCGGGGACGCCGTCAGCGCCTCGTCGAAGAGGATCGCGTCCGCCGGCAGCCGGCGGGCGAACTCCTTGGCGAGGGCGATGGTGGGCAGTTCCAGGGCGTCGGCCGCTGCCTCGGCCCGTTCGTCGGCCTTGGCGAGCGCGGCCGAGCGCTGCGCGGCGTGCCGGCGCAGCCGCTCGACCGCCGCCGTGCGCCGGCCCAGGCCCATCGCCCGGCCCAGCGCGTCCGCGAGGAGACCCAGGGTGGCCTTCGGGTCGGCGACGATGCCGAGGTCGACGGGGTGGTTCTTGGCGATCGCGCCGGAGTCGAGGTCGATGTGCACGACCGGGACGCCCGCCCCGAAGACGCCGTCGAGCGCCGGGTACACCTCGGGCAGCGCGTAGGTGCCCACGATGAGGACGCCGTCGGCGGCGCCGGTGATCTTCCGGCTCTGCTCGCCGAACATGTGGCCCAACTGGCCCGCGTAGGCGGGGTGTTCGACGGAGAGGTTGACCTCGGCCCAGTCCGCGCCGTACACGTCGGCGCCCCACACCTCGGCCAGTCGCCCCAACTCGGCCTGGGCGCCCGCGAAGTGGACACCATCACCGGCGATGACGAGCGGTTTGCGCGCGTCGGCGAGCAGGGCCGCGGCCTTCGCCACGGTGTCCGGGGCCGGCAGGCTACGGGTCTCCGGGTAGGACACGGGCGCCACCGGTTCGGCGGTCTCGTGGTCCATCACGTCGGCGGGCAGCACGACCAGCACCGGACCGTACGGCGGGGTCGCGGCGACTTTGAAGGCGCGGCGCAGGACTCGCAGCGTGGAGTCGGGGTCGACCACGCGGGTGGCCCACTTGGTCACCGGCCTGGCCATGCCGACCAGGTCGGCGGCCATCTGCGCGTCCATGCTGTCGTAGCGCAGTCCGGACTCTCCTACCAGGGTGACGATCGGGGCGTGGCCGCGCATCGCCTGGTAGAGCATGCCGATGCCGTTGCCGAGCCCGACTCCGGAGTGGAGTTGCAGGACCGCCGGAGTGCGGGTGGCGCGTGCGTAGCCGTCCGCCATGCCGACGGCCGTGCACTCCTGGAGGGCCAGGATGTACTGGATCGAGGGGAAGGAGCGCAGTTCGTCGAGGAACCCCTGCTCGACCGTGCCGGGGTTGCCGAACATGAACCGGACCCCTTCGGCCTGCAGTTGTTCGAGCAGCGCGATCCGCGCGGGCCTGCTGTCCATCGTGTGCTCACCTCTCGTCGGAGCAAAGGGCGTCGGGCGGCCTCAGGCGGTCGCCGTGAACCCCCACTGCCGCAGGCCCTCTTCGAGGACCTCGACGGTCTTCTGTCCGGTCAGGTAGGAGTCGGGCGTCGAACGGCCCGTGATGAACGGGTAGTCGACGATGACGGAGGTCGTCTTGCCGAAGTTCCCGTGGTAGGCGCCGCCGGGTGCGGTGGCGTCGCGCAGGATGTACTCCAGCGGATACGGAGGCGGCCCCATCACGAAGTCGGTGCCGAGGAAGCCAGTGCCGTCCTTGTAGTCGTACTCGATGCAGTGGCCGGTGACGTGCTTGCCGCGGATGAGGGACTGGCGGGTCTCCTGGTCGCGGGCGAAGGCGAGGCAGGCGACGCCGTAGCACTCGGCGGCGATCGGCCGGTCCAGTGCGTGGAAGGCGAGGATCAGGTCGTGGACGCGCCAGTTGTTGGCGAGGTCGACGATCGGTCCGCTGCCGCCGACGATCAGCAGCGCGTCGTAGCGGTCGGCGATCTGTGAACGCACCTGCTCCAGCCGGGTGTTGTAGGCCTCCCAGTCGCGCAGGAAGTACGGCTTGGACCGGTAGGGCCGGTCGGGCAGCCAGGACGACAGGTCGAGGGGGTTGTCGAGCCGGTCCGAGGCCTCGACCTTGCGTACCTTGTCCGCCGTCTCGGGCGTGGTGACGGAGCGGCCGAGCGGCGGGTCGACGTACTCGGGGTCCATGCTCGGCGGCAGCGCGTGCGGGCGCTTGCCGGTCGCGGTGGCGAAGGTGAGGTGGTAGCCGGCCTGGTCGAAGGTCTCCAGGGGTCCGATCAACTCCTCACCCCAGTAGCCGTATTCGGACAGGACGACCAGAATGCGCTTGCTCATGGGGTTCCTCCCGTTCGGCGGGACGGTGCCGACTGGCGGATTCCTGTGTACGTCGGCGGAGTTCGCGCCGGTCGTCGGCGGGGCCCGGGTCGCGGCACATCCCCAAGTGGCCGAACGCACTACGGCATGTCCTGGCCATCGATCTTCGACCGGTGAACTCGGCGGCGTACGGCGTGAGTTGCCGCAGCTCTCGCCGCGACTTCGCACAGTGCGGCCGCTCCTGCGCACGAGCGGCCGGGGCGGGCGCGGTTGTGGGGTCATCGGACGTGTGTCGCTTCCGGACCCCGGGAGCGGAACCCCGATGAGCGGAGACTTTCATGCCGAGCGAACAGACCGGCTCCGACCGGGAGATCGCCGAGTTCGTGCAGCGCTGGTACGACCTGCTGAGCGAGCACGCGCCGGTCGAGGAGCTGCTGCCCTTCGTCGCCGACAAGGGCCTGGTGATGGCCTTCCCGGAGCGGACCCTGTACAGCCACGCGGACTTCGTGGACTGGTACGCGGCCGTGGGCGTGGCGTTCAGCGACCAGAGCCACACCGTCGAGGAGCTCACCTCCCACGAGGACGGCACCCGTATCGACCTCGACGTGCGGGTGGTGTGGACCGCCAAGTCGTCGGCCGACGGCACCGTCTCGTCCTTCCGGATCAACCAGAAGTGGCAGTTGGAACGGTCCACACCGGGTGCCCGTCCGCTGATCGTCGACTACCGGGTCGGCGAGCCGGCCGCCATCTGATCCCCGACACCTTTTGGAGGCTGTCATGCCGTCGAAGTCGGTGCCCCTCGGGGCCGATTACATCGTCGTCGGCGCCGGCTCGGCCGGCTGCGCGGTCGCGGCCCGGCTGAGCGAGGACCCGTCCGTGAGCGTGGTCCTGCTGGAGGCGGGCGGCTGGGACGAGCGCCCCGAGATCCACCGGGCCGACGCGGCCTCGGTCCTCTCGCTGCTCACCGCCGAGTGGCGGAGCGAGATCGACTGGGGCTACGTCACCGAGTCCGAGGCGGGCATGGAGGGCCGCCGTGTCCCCGTGGCCCGTGGCAAGGTCGTCGGCGGGTGCAGTTCCGTCAACGCCCTGATGTGGGTGCGCGGCAGCCGCCACGACTACACCCGCTGGGTCGCCGAGGGCGCCACCGGATGGTCCTACGACGACGTCCTGCCGTTCTTCCGTCAGGCCGAGGACTACTCGGGCGGCGCCGACGAGTTCCGCGGCGCGGGCGGTCCCGTCCGGGTGCGGCAGCTCGACCGGCCCGCGCCGATCGCGCGGGCGTTCGTGGCGAGCGCCGGCGAACTCGGGTACGCCACGGACACCGACGGCGACTACAACGGCGCCCGGCAGGAGGGCTTCGGCTTCCTGTACCAGACGTTCCGCGACGACGCGGGCCACCGGTGCAGCACCGCCGACGCCTATCTGCGCCCGGCCTTGGACCGCTCCAACCTGACCGTACTCACCAGCACCCTGGTCACCCGGCTGCTGCTGGACGGGACGCGGGTCACGGGCATCGAGTACGTCCAGGACGGCACCCGGCGTCAGTTGCGCGCCGAGGGTGAAGTCATCGTGTCCGCCGGGGCGTTCGAGACGCCGAAGCTGCTCATGCTGTCCGGGATCGGCCCGGCCGCGCACCTGCGGGAGCACGGCATCCGCTGCGTCCAGGACCTGCCGAGCGTCGGCGCGGGACTCCAGGACCACCTGTTCGTGCCGATCTGCTACCAGTCACTCCAGGAGCACCCGGACGGGGCACTGCTGTCCGAGGCCGGGCTGTTCACCCACACCCGCGAGGCCGGTCCCGAGGACTCCCCCGACCTCCAATTCACCTTCGGTCCCATCAAGTTCCTGCCGGCCGACGCCCCCGCCGACCAGTGGGAGGGCCCCGGCTTCACCTTCGCGCCGATCGCGCTGCGCCCGCAGAGTCGGGGCCGGATACGGCTACGCGACGCCAGCCCGGAATCCAACGCCGTCGTCAGCGCCGGCTACCTCACCTCCACCGCCGACCTCGACGTTCTCGTCCACGGTGTCGAGCTGGCCCGCGAGTTGGCCGCCACCCGGGCCTTCGACCCGTTCCGCGGCGACGAGTTGGGACCCGGCAAGGACATCACCGGGCCCGAGGAGCTGCGCGGGTACGTCGCCGCGAACGCGACCACCCTGTGGCACCCGGCCGGCACCTGCCGGATGGGCACGGGCGCGGACGCCGTCACGGACCCGGAGCTGCGCGTGCACGGCATCGCGGGGCTGCGGATCGCGGACGCGTCGGTGATGCCGTCGATCACCGCGGGCAACACGCACGCGCCCTCCGTGATGATCGGCGAACGCGCGGCGGCGTTCGTCCGCGAGGCCGCCGTCCCGTCCCGGTCCGCTCCTTCGGAGTCCGTGCCGTCTCTCTCCCAACCGTCCCTGTCCGACGTCCACTTGAGCTAGGGGATGCAGCATGTCCGACCTCGACCAGTCCCAGCAGGAGAACCTGAAGCTGTACCGGCGCTTCCTCGACGCGTTCAACTCCGGCGACCTGGCGGAGATCCCCCGGGTCATCGCCGCCGACTTCACCGACCACCACCCCGGGTTCGACATCACCGGCCTCGACTCCTACCTGGAGGCGCTGCGCGGTGCCTACAACTCCCTTGATCTGAAAGGTGAGTTGGAGGAGCTGTCGGCGCTCGGCGACGACCGGGTCCTGTCCCGGGTCAAACTGACCGGCACGCACCTCGCGCCACTGCTCGGCTTCCCGGCCACGGGCCGCAAGGTGGAGTGGTCCACCACCGAGATCTGGCGGGTCGAGAACGGCCTGTTCGTGGAGCGCTGGGCGCAGGACGACATGCTCGGCCTGCGCGAGCAGATCTCCTCGGACGCCTCGAACCTGGCCGTCGTCCAGCAGGTCAGCGACGCCGTCAACCACCGCCGCCTGGACGACCTCGACGACCTGTTCGGGCCGACGTTCCACGACAACAACCCGGCGTGGAGCTGCGAGAGCCTGGAGGAGCTGAAGGGGATCATCCAGGGCGCGTACGACGGGCTCGACTTCTCCGTGCACCTCGACGCGCTCTACCCCGCCTCGCCCGACAAGGTGATCATGCACATCACCTTCCACGGCAAGCACATCGCCCCGTTCTTCGGCCAGGAGCCGACCGGCAAGGAGGTCTCCTGGACCAGCCTGGAGGTCTACCGGCTGGAGGACGGCAAGGTCGTCGAACGCTGGGTGCAGGCCGACACGACCGGTCTGATGCGCCAGGTCGGCGTCCCTCTCCCCTGATCGATCCCGTACCCCGGAACAGCCACAGAAAGGACGGGCGCATGGACACCCGAGAAGTGGTCGACACGTACTACCGGCTGGCCAACTCCGGCGAGTGGGACGCCTGGTGCGACCTGTTCGCCGCCGACCAGACCATGGACGAGCAGCTGGCCGGACATGTCGAGGGCCGCGAGACCCTCCGGGAGATGATGAAGGGCTTCCCGGAGATGTACGCCTCCTTCGCCAACGTCCCCCGGCACGTGGTCGTGGACGGCGAGCAGGCAGCGGTGGTCTCCGACATCACCGGCCGCACCCACGACGGCATCACCGTCGAGGCCAAGGTGTGCAACTACTTCCGCGTCACCGGCGGCCTCATCACGTACTTCGCGAACTTCCACGACAGCGTGCCGTTCGCCCCGGTCACCGGGAAGTGAGCGCGATGACGACCACTGCCCCGGCCGGCCTGCGCTGGTCGCACGTCGGCCTCAACTGCCGTGACCAGAAGGCCACGGAGGACTTCTACACCCGGCACTTCGGGTTCGCCCGGGCCCGGGTGGTGGAGGCCGACGGGGTCCGCGTGGTGTTCCTGCGCAACGGCCCCGTCTATCTGGAGCTGTTCGCGACCGACGCGGACGCCCTGTTCACCACGGCGAAGGACGGCCCGGCCAACCCCGGCACGGCACGCCATCTCGCGTTCCAGGTCGACGACGTGGACGCGTTCCTCGCCGCAGCCAGCGGCGAACTGGAGCCGCTGCTCGGCCCGTTGACCTTCGACGAGTTCATCCCCGGCTGGAAGACGGTGTGGGTGTCCGACCCGGACGGCATCGTGCTGGAGGTCAGCCAGGGATACACCGATCAGTCCACCGACGAACTGGCCACATACGCCTGACAGGAGAGTCCCCCACCATGAGGCCCGTCCCCGACCAGACCATCCTCCTCACCGGCGCCACCGACGGCATGGGCCGTGAGCTGGCCCGTGAACTCGCCGCGCAGGGGGCATCGTTGATCCTGCACGGCCGCAGCGCGACCAAGGGCGCGGAGCTGCTGGCCGAACTGCGCGCGTCCACCGGCAACGAGCGGCTGAGCTACGAGCTGGCCGACTTCTCCTCGCTGGAGGACATCCGCAAGCTCGGCGACCGGATCCTCTCCACGCACGACCGGCTCGACGCGCTGGTGAACAACGCCGGCATCGGGGTCGAGCTGGCCCGCCAGGAGAGCCAGGACGGCCTGGAACTCACCTTCCAGGTCGACTACTTGGCGGCCTACATGCTCAGCTGCCGGCTCGCGCCGCTGCTGGTCCGCTCGGCCCCGGCCCGCATCGTGAACGTCAGCTCCGCGGGCCAGGCGCCGATCAACTTCCGTGACGTCATGCTGGAGCGGAACTGGGACGGGGTGCAGGCCTACTGCCAGGCGAAGCTCGCCCAGATCAGCCTGACCTTCGACCTGGCCGAGCGGCTGCGCGGCACCGGGGTGACGGCCAACGCCCTGCACCCGGCGTCGTACATGCCGACGAAGATGGTGGTGAACCTGTTCACCCCGCAGAGTTCGGTCGAGGAGGGCGTACACAGCACCCTGCGCATGATCACCGACCCCTCCCTCGACGACGTCACCGGCGCCTACTTCAACCGCACCCAGCGCTCCCGCGCGGGCGCCCAGGCCTACGACGAGCGCGACCGCGCCCGGCTGCGCGCGCTGAGCGAGTCGCTGACCGGGGTGAGCTTCCCGGCCGAGCTGGTCTGACCCCGCGCTGGGCGACACCGAGCCCCCGCCTCGTGCACGCGAGGCGGGGGCTTCGTGGTGTGCGGGTGCTAGCCAGCGGTGACGGACAGCTTGTGGTGGAACACGTTGCCCGGGTCCCAAGTGGCCTTCACCCGCTGCAACTTGGCGAGGTTGCCCTTGAAGTACAGGGTCTGCCAGGGCACGCCGGAGGTGTTCCAGGCCGGGTCGGTGAGGTCGGTGTCGGGGTAGTTGATGTACGAGCCGTCGTTGGTGTCGTCCGGCACCGGGACCCCACCCGTGTCCGCGTACAGGTCGCGGTACAGGGCGCGCATCCAGGCCACGTGCCGGTCGTCCTGGGCCGCATCCGGCCAGTACGTCGTGAAATTGGCCTTGAGGACCGAGTCCCGCTGGGCCAGCGCGGTGGCCGTGGGCGACACGGTGTTGACCTTGCCGCCGTAGGAGTAGAGCAGGATGCCGGCGTGCCCGTCGTAGGCGGCGTCGGAGAGATAGCCGTAGAGCGTCTTCGCCTGTGCGGCGGACCAACCCTGGCGCAGATAGGCGCCCTTGGACTTCGTGCGGTTGTAAAGACCGGTGTCGTAAGGGTCTTTGAGGGTGGTCTTGAGCCAGGGCCAGGAAGAGCGGGCATCGGTGTACGGCACTCCGATGCCGCCGGTGACCGCGGCGACGTAGGCGTCGAGGAGGGCCGAGGCGTCCGAACGGGTGTCGTCTATCTGGGTGTTGAGGACGAGGCTGCCTTGGACGCGGTTGTAGAGGATCAGGACGCTGTGGAGGCTGTCGTAGGAGGAGCCGGCGACGCTGTTGCGGGCGTGCCAGGCGCCGTGGTTCGCGATCAGCGCGGTGAAGGCCGCCTCCGTGAGGTCGCTCCACTTGATGGCGACCGTCGACTTCAGCAGGGTCTTCGGCGGTCTGGGCAGCAGGGTGGAGGGGTCCGTGCCGGTGGCGTCCGGGGCGCGGAACCAGTAGCGCGTGACGATGCCGAAGGTGCCCCCGCCGCCGCCCGTCTGGGCCCACCACAGGTCGCGGTGCGGGTCGTCGGCCTCGCGGGTGGCGACGACGGCACGGGCGGTGCCGGAGGCGTCGACCACGACGACCTCGACGGCGTAGAGGTGGTCGACGACGGCGCCGTACTGGCGGCACATCGCACCGTATCCGCCACCGGTGACGTGTCCGCCGACGCCGACGGTCGGGCAGGTCCCGCCGGGCAGGGACACGCCCCACTCCAGGTACAGGGTGCGGTAGACGTGGCCGAGGGTGGCGCCGCCCTCGACGAGGAAGGCGCGGCGTGCGGGGTCGTGGCGGACCGCGTCCATCTCGGACATGTCGACGAGTATCCGTACGCCGGGGTCGTCGACGAGCGAGTCGAGGCAGTGCCCGCCGCCGCGTACGCCGATGCGTTTGCCGGCGTCGACCGCCTCCTGGACGACGGACACCACCTGCGCGGTGGTGTGGACGAGGCGTATCGAGTCGGGGGCGGCGGTGAATCTCGCGTTGTAGCCGCGGGACGTGAGGTCGAGATAGCGGGGGTCCGATGCTCCTACGGTGACCGCGGCGGGGGTGGTGGCGTCGGCGGCCAGGGCGCGGGTGGGGACCATGGCCGCGCCGATGCCTACGGCGGTCGCGGTGCCGAGGAGGCCGCGCCGGGTGAGACCGGCGGACGGGCGTCGGTCGGGTTGCTGTCGTGCCACTGCTGTCTCCTTCTGCTCTGTGGCGAGTGGACGAAAAACTGCCGCCCAGGAGGCCGGGAGCCTTCTGGGCGGCAGGAGTTGAGGGGGGATCAGACGACGTCGTGTCCGCTTACCGTCGTCTCCGGGATCTCGTCGCGGACGTCCCAGTGCTCGGCGATCAGGTCGTTCTCGAGCCGGAAGATCTCCACGACGGCCGAGCCCCGGTCCGTCGAGGTGGCGCGGAAGTGGGTGTGCACGAAGACCAGGTCACCGGAGCCCGCCGCGCGCTTGATCTCGAACCGTGCCTCGGGAAGCTGCTTGCGGAAGCCCTCGATGAACTCGACCAGCGGAGCCCGCCCGTCCGGCAGGTTCGGGTTGTGCTGGATGAGGTCCGCGGCCAGGTACTTGTCGGCCAGGTCGGTCTGCCCCTGGTTCCAGACGGTCTCCAGGTAGTCGCGCACGAAGTGCACCTGGTGGCTGCTCATGAGTTCTCCTTGGCTAACTGATGTGTACAGGTGTGGCGGACTGCTCGGCGACCTTGGCCGCCGACGCCTGCCGGACGGACAGCAGATGGGCCAGCGCGGCCAGGACGAGGACGCCCAGAGCCGCGGCCGGGATGGGGCCCGCGCCCGCGCCCGGCAGCAGGGAGCTGCCGATGAAACTGCCGAGGCTCATCCCGAGGTAGAGCGCGGCGGCGTTCAACGCGAGGATCAACCCCGGTTGCAGGGGCACCAGTTCGACCAGCCGGGCCTGCTGCGGGGCCTGGTAGAGCTGGCTGAAGAAGGCCCAGAACGCGAAGAACACGAGCCCGGCCGTGGAGTGCGGGGCAATCAGCAACAGGGCGAATCCCAGGGCGAGTCCGATGACGGCGAGGCCCACCGTCCGTTCGCCGCCCAGCCGTTCGGCGATCCTCGGCGCGGACGCGTTGCCCGCGACCCCGATCACGCCGAAGGCGAGCAGGGTCACCGAGATCAGCCCGGACGACGCGTCGAAGCGGTCCTTCAGATAGGCGCCCGCGATGCCGTAGACGGTGAACTGGGCGGCCATGAAGAGGAGGGTCGTAGAGACGGTGGCCACGGTGGCGGGGGTGCGCAGCGCACCCCGGTAGGCCTGCACGGTGGGCGGTTCGCCGGCCGGGATCTCGGGGACGAACACGAACACCGTCACGAAGGCGATCGCGGAGAGCACGGCCACGCCGAGCAGCGCCGGGCGCCAGCCGAGGCTGCCGCCGAGGAAGGACGCCAGCGGCACGCCGAGCACGGCGGCGGCCGTCATCCCGCCGAAGACGGTGGCCAGGGCCCGCTGCCGGCGCTCCGTCGGGACGATGAGCGCACCGGCCGCCGAGGCGCCGGGGCCGAAGACGGCGGCGCCCATCGCGGCGAGGACCCGAGTGGCCGTCAGGAAGCCGTAGTTGGGCGCTACGGCCCCGAGCGCGGCGCCGACGGTGAGCAGCCCGATGCCGACAAGGAGGACGCGCTTGCGGTTCCAGCGGCGCAGCAGGATGGGGGCCGAGGGCGCGAAGACCGCGAAGGTCAGCGCGAAGACGGTGACGAGTATGCCCACCGAGGCGGGCTGGACGTGCAGGTCGTCCCCGATCGGACCGTTCAGGCCGACGACCGCCAGCGAGATCGTCCCCAGGCTGAAGTAGCCCAGTGAGAGTGACAGCAAGGCCGGTAAGGCGCTGTTGCGGGAGGGCATCACGCCACCTCCTCTTCCGAGCGGGAAAGGTGCATGCGGTGACCGTAGGAGCGGTCCAAGGACCGTCGCGCGCGCGGCGAGGAGGACCCCGGCACTGCCCGAGGTCCGTCCCCGCACTACGTCAGGTCGTGCCGAAAGCGCGTGAGCGCAGCACCAGCGGCACGCTGCGGCCGGAGCTGATCAGCCAGTGCTCCACGGCGTTGACCAGCAGGAGCAGCAGGGCGGTTGAGGCGAGTACGGCGAGGGCCGGCAGGAGGGGTGCGACCGCGGCGGCGGCCAGCAGCACGAGGCCGCAGTAGAAGCGGGTGGCGGACGCGGCGCCGAACATCCGGCGGCGGGTGTAGCAGAAGGTGAGCAGGATCAGAGCGGCTCCGACGGGCAGCAGTCCGGCGGTGCCGGAGTGCGGGACGCGCAGGGGGTCGTGGACGGTGCGTACGGCGCCGACGGAGACCAGCAACAGCCCGGCGACCAGGACGAGATGGCCGTAGCTGAGCACGTCACGGACGACGATCGCGGGGGTGGGGTGGGTGCGCAGGGCGTGGGCGACGGCCGAGGCGACGAGGTGGAAGTAGAGCCACCACAGGGCGCAGCCGATGAGGAAGGCGAGGACGAGCGCGGTCAGACTGACCGGGTCGAGCGGTCCTTTGGCGACTCCGGCGCCGACGGAGAAGATGTTCTCGCCGAGGGCGATGATGATGAACAGGCCGAATCTTTCCGGGAGATGGTTGACGCCGAAAGCCAGTCGCCGCAGATGGCCGCTGAGCAGGACGGGTGCCGCCAGTTCGGCGAGCACCGCGACCGCCCAGCACACCTCGCGCCAGGGGGCGGGGAGGGTGGCGGCGCCGAACAGCACGAGGGCGAAGGCGAGTCCGGCGCGGTAGGGGTGGATGGTGTAGAGGGCGCACTCTCTGCGGATGGCCTCGCCGATGAGCAGTCTGAGGGCGAGGTAGCTGCCCGCGTACAGCAGGGCCTGTTCCCGGTTGTCGAGCACCTGCGGGGCGGCAACTGCCATGCCGTAGACGGCGAGTGCGGTGAGCATCAGGAACACGCGCTGGAGACTGGTCTCGTGCACGGCGTTCATCGCCATGACGACATCCACCCAGGCCCACCACAGGGGGACGAGCACGAGCAGGCACTGTCCGAGCACGGGCCAGGTGGCGTGTCCGGCGAGCAGGTGCGCGATCTGGCCCACGCCGAACGCGAGGACCAGATCGAAGAAGAGCTCCGCCCAGGTGGCCCGGTCGCGCACCTGAACGGCCGGGACGGTCGTTGTCGCGGTTGCGTCGGTCATCGTCGTATCGGGACACGGCAGGCCCCGGCAGACAGGGAATGCGCGAAGTAGGCGCCCATTGCGGCAAGTTGGCCGTCCGGCTGTCCGAACTTCACCGCCCCGCGACCACCACCCGCACCGGTCCGCCCGCCCCGTCGACGAGCCGGGTCCATCCCGCCGCCAGGGTCAGCGTGCGATTCGGTACGGCCGTCCGCGGCCGCTCCTGATGCAACAGCCGCCCGTCCTGGACGACTTGCAGCACCGGCCGCTTCAACAGGGCCGAGGTCCGCAGGACATACGGATGCTCGTCACCCGGAGCGACACGGTTCGGGGCGATCCAGCGCAGGGGCGCCTCGACGACCAGGGGCACGGTGTGGCGTGGCCATTCGGCACCGGTGAGGCTCTCCAGAACGGCGGCGGCGACCCGGACCCCCTCGCGGGTGGCGGTGGCAGCGCTCTCCACGGGATGCAGGACACTGCCGACGGCGAACACTCCGGGCCGCGAGGTGTGCAGGGCCCCGTCGACGGCGGGGCCCCGGGTGCCGGGGTCCAAGACGAGGTGGCCCCGCCGGGCGAGTTCGTGGTCAGGCACGAAGTCTCCGGTGAACACGACGGTGTCACAGGCCAGTTGGACGGTACGACCGTCCCGGTGGCGGACGCGTACTCCGGACAGCCGTCCGTGGCCGAGGAGTTCGGTGACCGTGGTGTCGGTGAGGAGGGGGATGCGGTGGCGGAGGCGGGCGTGGTGGGCGCGGGTGATGGTCGCCTGGGACTGGTCCAACTCGGTGACCATGGCGACGACTTGGGCTCCGGCCGCCCGTACGGTGTCGGCGGCTGCGTAGGAGACGTCCTCGGCACCGACCACGACGGCTCGGGTGCCGATCCGTTGCCCGTGGAGATGCACCGCCTGCTGCAACTCCCCCGTGGTGTACACCCCGTTGGGGCGGGTCCCCGGCACCAGCCGGGCCGCGCGCGGCCGTTCGCGGGCGCCGGTGGCGAGGACGACGGCTGATGCGTGGATGTTCTCCGGGCCTTGCGGGCCAACGGTGTTCAGCGCCAACGGCCCCGCCCAGTCGAGGGCCGTGACCCCGGTGCGCACGACGGCACCGGCACGCACAGCGGCGGTGAGCACCAAGCGGGCGTACGCGGGCCCGGTGAGCGGATGCGTCCAGGTGCCGAAGCCGCCGTGGTGACAGTGCCGGGGCACTCCCCCGGCGTGCTGCTCCCGGTCCAGGACTTCGACGCGCGCGACTCCGGCGACGGCGAGGCGCGCGGCGGCGGCGAGTCCTGCGGGGCCGGCGCCGACGACAAGGACGTCGACTTCGCGTTCCGGGCGGGTCATGGCCGGGCTCCTTCGGGCGTCGCGTGGATCATGCGTCAGCCCCATCGGGCGTCGCATGGATCATGCCTCAGCCCTTTCGAACAACTCCCGTACAGCCGCCCCGCAGTAGAACCCCTGACAACGCCCCGCCCGTGCCCGGGTCCGCCGACGCAGTCCGTCGAGGTTGCGCGGCGGCACCGTACTCGCGAGCGCGTCCCGGATCTCGCCGCGTGAGACGCGCTCGCAGTGGCAGACGAGGGTGCCGTACTCCGGGTCGGCGGCGACGAGTTGGGGGTTCTGGTGGGGGCGCGGGTGCGCCTCGCCGAGGTTCGGCATGCGGACCGGGTCCAGGTCCCGCGCCGGGCCGAGGGCCAGGCCCGTGCCGGCCAGCAACTCGGTGACGTGCGCGGCGATGGCCATGGACGCCGTCAGGCCGGTGGAGCGGATGCCGCCGACCGTGATGTACGCCTGCTCGGGGTGGGCGGTGATGCGGTAGTCGTCCTCCTCGGTGGCGGCACGCAGCCCGGCGTAGACGGCGGTGACCTCCTCGTCGAGCAACGCGGGGAGGATCCGCGCGCCCTTCTCCCGCAGCAGGGCGAGGCCTTCGGCCGTGGAGCCGGTCGCCCGCTTGTCGTCCAGGTCCTCGGCGGTGGGGCCGAGGAGCAGGTTGCCGTAGACGGTGGGGGCGACCAGGACCCCCTTGCCGAGTGCCGTGGGGACGGGCAGCAGGATGTGGTGGATCAGGTCGCGGGCGAGTCTGTCGAAGACGATCAGCTGGCCCCGGCGCGGGGTGATCGTGAAGTCGTGGTGCCCGAGGTGGCGGTCGAGGGTGTCGGCGTGCAGCCCGGCCGTGTTGACGAGGTGGCGGGTACGGAGGGTTCCTCGGGAAGTGGTGAGAAGGTGCGTTCCGTCTCGCCAACTGACGTCACTCACCGGCGAGTTGAGGTGCAGGTCGACTCCGTGCCGGACCGCCTGTGTCGCGTACGCCAGTGTCGTCGTCCAGGGGCAGATGATGCTCTCGCCCGGCACGTGCAGGGCGCCGAGCGCACCCGGGCCGAGGTGCGGTTCACGTTCGTAGAGTTCGGGAGGGTCGATCAGGCGGGTGTCGGTGTATTCGTTGCGTACGGCCTTCGCCGCCAAGTGCGGTAGCACGGCGAGCTGTTCCTCGTCCCAGGCCACGAGCAGCGCGCCCACCGGGTCGACGGCGATGCCCGACTCGGCGGCGTACGCGGCGAGTTGGCTTGAGCCCTCGCGGACGAGCCGTGCCTCCAGGGAGCCCGGTACCGCGTCGAAGCCGGTGTGCAGGATCGCGGTGTTCGCCTTCGAGGTGCCCTGGCCGACGTCGTCCTGCGCTTCGACGAGGGCCACGCGCAGGCGCGGCCGGCGGGCGAGTTCGCGGGCGATCGCGCAGCCGACCACTCCCGCGCCGACCACCGTCACGTCGTAACTCCCTGACGGCAGCGGTCCGTTGGCCGTGACCGTCATGCAGGGGCCCGGTCGAGCAGCGCCGTCACTTCGGTGCGGAAGGTGGCGAGGCGTTCGGCCGCGTGGTCGGGGGTGATGCGCGGCTCGTAGACGGCGGCCGGTTTCCAGTCGGGCAGGGCGTCGGCGAGCGTCAGCCCCGGCTCCACGCCGAGTTGGGCCAGCGCGCCCACGCCGAGGGCGGTGGCGTCGGGCAGCGCGGACACCTCGACGGGGCGTTGCAGCAGGTCGGCCTGGGTCTGCATGAGCAGGGCGGAGCGGGTCAGGCCGCCGTCGACGCGCAGTACGTCGAGCGGTGTGCCGAGGTCCGTCGCGGCGGCTTCGGCGAGTTCGACGACCTGCGCGGCGAGGCCCTCGCACAGGGCGCGCACCAGGTGCCCGGAGGTGGTGTCGAGGCCGAGACCGGTGAGCGAACCGCGCACGTCACCACGCCACCAGGGCGCGGCGAGCCCGGCGAGGGCGGGCACGAAGGTGACCCCGCCCGTGTCCGGTACCGCGCCGCCCACGCGATCCAGGTCTGCGGCACCGGCGATGACGCCGAGGTCGGCGAGCCACCGTACGGCGGACGCGGCCGTGTACACCTGACCGTCGAGGCAGTAACTGGTCCGCCCGCCGAGCCGCCACGCCACGCAGCTCACCAGGCCCGAATCCCCGCGCCGGGGCGTGTCGCCGGTGTGCGCGAGCAGGAACGCCCCTGTGCCGTAGGTGCACTTGGCGCCGCCGGGCGCGGTGATCCGCTGGGCGAGGAGGGCCGCCTGCTGGTCCACGACCAGGCCGGTGAGGGGTATCTCCGCGCCGAACGCCGTTGTCGTACCGATGAGTTCGGCGCAGTCGACGACGCCCGGAAGGCGTTCCCCGGACAGGCCGTACAGATCGAGGGCACGGGGTGACCATGTGACCCTGTCGAGGTCGAGGAGCTGGGTGCGGCCCGCGGTCGCCGCGTCGGTGACGTGGGTGCCGGTGAGGCGGTGGACGAGCCAGGAGTCGGTGGTGGTGACCATGCCGTCGCGGGTGAGGTGGCGGCGGATCCAGGCCATCTTGGGTGCGGCGAAGTACGGGTCGAGCGGCAGGCCGGTCAGCCGGCGCAACTCGTCGGCGTGTTCGGTGAGTTCGGCGCACACGCTCTCGGCGCGGCGGTCCTGCCAGACGAGCGCGTCGGTGAGCGGCATACCGGTGTCGGGGTCCCAGGCGAGCACGGTCTCGCCCTGGTTGGCGAGGCCCAGCGCCGCCACGGGTTCGTCGGCCTCGGCGAGTGCGCGGCGGCCGGCGGTGATCACCGACTCGTACAGTTCCTCGGGGTCGGCCTCGACCAGACCGCCCGGTCCTCGGCGGGTCCCCACCGAGACGAACCCGGTGCCGATCACGCCGCGTTCGGGACAGATCACCAGGGCCTTCGTGCCGGATGTTCCCTGGTCGACGGCGAGTACCGGACCCGTCATACCACCCCTCCCGTAGATCACTGCGCGACAGCCTGCCGCCGGTCCGCACCGCACGTCAAGCGTTTCTGATCATCGGTCAACTCGTGGATATATCTGCCGAGTTGGGGTAGATCAGGAAAGCAGGCGCGATGCGGAACGTCCGCCTCTATAGTGACCGCGGACCGACGCGATCTCCTCGACCGCCGCCCGCAGGAGGGCTGTTGTTGCTCCGCCTGCCGTCATGCCCGTCAGCTGCCTTGCGGCGGGCGGTTGATGGCGAGAGAAGGAGCGCGTCCCGCCTACGATCCCGCCGGTCACGACGCGGCGCTGCAGGATCTGCGGGCCGGGCGCTGGATGGCGATGCGCGGTCTGCTCGCCGACACCACCCAGTAGTGGCAGTGGACGCGGCGCACCCAGTCGGTCGATCCCGGGATCGGCTGTGCTGACGCCCGCGCGTGGGGGCGTGAACGCAGTCTTCTCCACCTGCGACGCAATGCTCAGGAACTTCAAGATCACGTTCTTCAGCTCCGCGCGGTGCGCGGCTACCGGTAGTCCGTTATCTCCAACTGCCGGGTGCTCGCCCGCGATACAAGGTACTGGCCGAACAACGACCCGCCCGCGCCGAGCACAACACCCGCCAGAGACAACAGGCCGTCCACAAGGTTCCCCAAGATCCCATGACAAGAGTCTCTCGACTCGCTGCAGAGAGAACCGAACTGCCCATGGACAGCTCACGCCAGGCCAGTTACGAGACAGCCATTAAGGCACGCGATTTGATTTCGCGTACGTGAGTTGTTGGCTGCATTTGGCTAAACGTTGGAAACGTCGCCGAGAATCTCTGAAACCGAAACGTCAAAGATTCCAGCCAACCCGACAAGATAGTCAAGGGAAGGTCTCCGAACAACGAGTCAATCCCCATCGAAGGTGAACTTTGATTTCGACGGACCTCGGCCACCTTCGACCCTCATTGATTGCGACGATGCGCTCACGTTCTGACCTCCTGAACCGGCGCAATAACATTGCGCCGGGGCAAGAAAATCACGCCGCTGACCGCTGGCGCAATCGCGAGGCCACCCTGAGAAGTGTCGACGGAGTCATTCTCTTGGCAACGCCCATAGCACGCTGATAATGATCAGGGCGGGTACGATGAGAGCCGCTTCACTCATGGTGTATATCTGCCAACGGGGGTAGTTTACTTGGTCATACGGGGTACCCACGAAAAAGCCACTGAACCCCGCAAGACCTGTACTGGTCAACAAGTTCAGCCACGCACTTAAATTCACTCGCTTGTTGAGAATATCGTACGGCCAGTTCGCGGCATTACCTGCGGGCACCGAGGGGACTGGCTTCCACCAGAGGGAGACCGTAACTACTAGCAGCGCCGCGAAAGACCCCCACACCATCCCGTCGGCCCACCCCGCCGCCTTACGGTCAGTCAATGCGTTATGGAAGCTTACCGACGAGGTTGCCAGCATGAACATGGCAAAAACCGCTGAGACGAGGACGAGACCGCGCAAAAATCGCACTTCGCCGTCAGAATTTCGACCGTACGCCAGAAACAGCCAGGACAGAGCAGCGATAACCACCACGGCGTTCGCTGCGAGAATGCCCCCGACGAACAACTGCTCTACTAGAGCACGCCTGCAGACGAGTTCACCCGTGACTACTGAGTACAGATAGGAGGTGACAGCCAGGCCGAAGAAGCTGGGCATCAGCAGACGCAGCCCCCGAGAGGCGTGCGCGTCTCCACCCGCCGGGTTTTGCTGCCCGATAACCATGACGACGCCAGAAAAGACGAAGCCCGCCAGGATGCCGCAGAAGGCGCTGAATGCCCCAGCTGACCCGATGGGATTCCAGTCCAGCTGCCCATTCGTGCACACATCCGGCTCGAACTTCTTGGATAAGGCAACAGTGAGTAGCAACATGGCCCGAGATAGTGTCAGCGGATCATGAGAGCTGTCATGGCTTTGACGAAACCGACGGCTACACGCAGCACCGGAGCCAGATCAGAGGGTTCCAAGTGTCACCAGTCGACACCTGGAACCCTCTAGGCGTCCGGCGGGCGGTCCGCGTCAATCCTCCCCCGGCTCTTCCGGGGGCTGCGGGTAGGCCGTGGACTTGGGCCGTAGGGGGTCGTACGGGTCTTCCGTGGGGTCGTCGGCGGCCGGGACGGGCGCACTGGCGGGCGGGGCTCGGGCTGTAGTTGTTTCTGGCTGGAGGCCCAGGTGACCCGCCCAGCTGCCAGCGCGCGGGCCTGTAAGAGCGTCGCGCCCCGAACCTGTTTTCGTACGTCGGTCCATGGAGTTCTCGTGATCTCGACCGCTCGATCTGGGTCTCCTGGATAGCGGTTTTCGCGCTGCTCGCGGGCCTCACCTTCGCGATCCAGGACTACGCGGACACCCAGAACAGCGGCACCGGAGTGCCGCCCTCGCAGATCCTCCTCGACGCCCTGCGCACGGACCGCGCGAGCGCCCTGCTCCTCGTGGTGATCGTGGCGCAGCTGTTCTGTGGCAACGCCGAGGTCGCCGTGGCCAGCCGCATGGTCTTCGCGTTCAGCCGGGACAAGGCCCTGCCCGGCTCGGCCCTGTGGCGCAGGGTCAGCAACCGCACCCAGACCCCGGTGGCCGCCGTGTGGCTGGCGGTGGTGGCCGCCGGAGTGCTCGCGCTGCCGTCCCTGTACTCGGCGACGGCGTACGGGGCGGTCACCGCGATCAACGTCATCGGCATCACACCCGCGTACGCCATCCCCGTGTTCCTGCGGCTGCGCGCGGGGGACCGTTTTCAGCCGGGTCCGTGGAGCCTGGGCCGGTGGAGCAAACCGATCGGCTGGGTCGCTGTGGTGTGGGTGGCCTGTGTGACGGTGTTGTTCTGTCTGCCGCAGTCCTCGCCGGTGACGGTCGACTCGATGAACTACGCGTCCGTCGCCCTAGCCGTCGTACTCGTCCTGGCCAGTGTGTGGTGGTACGTCGCCCGCCGTTCGTACGGCACACCGACCACGGCCGCCTACGGTTCCGACCGCGACCAGGCCGAACTCACCGAGGGAATCGTCTGAAAGCCGTGCTCACAGCCCCGGGCGAGGTACGAACTCCCCGTCCGGATACGGCAGGATGAGCGGTCGCGCCGGTGCGGAGAACCGTTCCGGCCGGCGCGACGGCAGTTCCGGCAATGCCCGTACTTCGAGCAGGTGGACAACGTGACGACTCTGCACATCCGGCCCTCGGCGGCGCCCTTCGCCACCGTTTCTCTCCCCGGAGGTGACCGATGAACCGCATGCCGACCCTGGACGACTTCATGCTCGCCGGAATAGCGCTGGCCTCGGGCCTGCTGGCGGCGTTCCTGCTGCGGGTACTGCTGCGCTGGCTCGGCAAGCACGCCGACCGCACCCGCTGGAGCGGCGACGACGTGATGGTCGACGCGCTGCGGACCGTGCTGCCGTGGTCGGCGATCACCGGCGGCGCGGCGATCGCGGGGGCCGTGCTGCCGCTGACGCACACGGTCCAGCACCAGGTCAACCAGAGCCTCAAGGTGCTGATCATCCTCGCCGTGACGGTGGCGGCGGCCCGGGTGATAGCGGGTCTGGTGCGGGCGGTCACCAACTCCCGCTCCGGGGTGGCCGGTTCGGCCACGATCTTCGTCAACATCACCCGGATCCTGGTCCTGGCGATCGGCTTCCTGGTGATGCTACAGACGCTGGGCATCTCGATAGCGCCGATGCTCACCGCCCTGGGCGTCGGCGGTCTCGCCGTGGCGCTCGCCCTCCAGGACACGCTCGCCAACCTCTTCGCGGGCATCCACATCCTCGCCTCGAAGACCGTCCAGCCCGGCGACTACATCAAGTTGAGCAGCGGCGAAGAGGGTTACGTCGAGGACATCAACTGGCGCCAGACGACGGTACGGGCGCTCTCCAACAACCTCGTCGTGATACCGAACGGCCAGCTCGCCAAGACGAACATGACCAACTTCATGCGTCCCGAGCAGGAGTTGACGATCCTGGTCCAGGTGGGCGTCGGCTACGACAGCGACCTGGAGCATGTCGAGCGGGTGACCATGGAGGTCATCGCCGAGGTCATGAACGACATCACCGGCGCGCTCCCGGAGCATGAACCGGCGATCCGCTTCCACACCTTCGGCGACTCCCGGATCGGCTTCACGGTGATCCTGGGCGTCGGCGAGTTCAGCGACCAGTTCCGCATCAAGCACGAGTTCATCAAGCGCCTGCACAGGCGGTACCGGCAGGAAGGCATCCGGATTCCGGCGCCGACGCGGACGGTGGCGTTGCAGCAGGGGTCGGTCCCACAGGGTGCGATCGCCATACCGCAACAGCGGGTCCCGGAGGACGAGCCGGGCGAAGTTCCCTCCACCCGGCTCGACTGACGGATCAAGTCCGGCTCGACCGACCCCGACCGGTCAACTCCCTCACAGCGTCGCCGAGTTGTCGTGGCGGTGCCCGCCGGTCCGGTTGTGCGGAACGGTGAGGGACGGGTTCACCGGCGTCACCGTCCAGTCCGGATGACCGGGCATGCGCGGCGTCGCCGTACCGTACAGCCAGTCCCGCAGGAAGCCGGACAGGTCCTGGCGAGCGACCTTCGACGCGACGGCGATGTAGTCCTCAGTCGTCGCGGCGGAGTCGCGGTACCGGGCGAGGAAGGCGAGCTCGACGGCGTGGAAGGTGTCCTCGCCGATGAGTTGACGGAGCGCGTAGAGGACGAGGACGCCGCCCACGTAGCGCTGGTTGTCGAAGAGGTTGGCCGCGTTCGGGGCGGCGACCGGGCCCGAGTCGTGGCGCCACTGGTCGCCGCGCGCGTAGGTGTCCTTCATGCGGGCTTCCATCGTGGTCAGGCCGAGGGAGTCGGCCCAGCCGCGCTCGTAGCGGTACAGCAGCCCGTAGAAGTCGGCGTGGCCCTCGTTCAGCCAGAGGTCGGCCCAGGTGGCGGGGCTGACGCTGTTGCCGAACCAGGAGTGCACCAGCTCGTGCATCATGTGCGAGCCGATCTTGCTCTCCTCCTGGAGCAGGAAGTTCGGCTTGTACAGCGTGAGGGTCTGGGTCTCGAGTCCCGTGAAATCAAAGGCGTTCGGGGCGTCGGAGTTGCAGGGCAGCAGTCCGTACGTCTCGAACGGGTAGGCGCCCAGGCGCTGTTCGAGCCAGTCGACGAGGCCGGGGGTCAGCGCGAGCGCCGGTTCCAGGGCGGCGGCGCGCGCGGTGGGCACGATGTCGCGCAGCGGCAGACCGTGCGGTCCCGGCCGCTCCTTGACCACGTAGTCGCCGACCGTCAGCTGCACCAGCTCGGTCGCCATCGGCGAGCGCGAGCGGTAGCTGAACGCGGTCCGGTCGCCGTCCAGCCGCTCGGTGCACACCAGTTGACCGTTCGCGACCCCGCGCAGCCCGTCCGGGACGGTGATCCGGAACGTGAAGTCGGCCTTGTCGCTGGGGTGGTCGTTGCAGGGGAAGACGGTGTGCGCCAGGTTCGGCTGGCCGCACACCGCGAAACCGTCCGGGGTGACGACCCACCCGCCGGTGGGCGCGGCTGCGCGGGCCGGGTCGGCGGAGTACTCCACGCAGACGGTGACTCGGGCCTTCGCCGGAAGCGTCCTGGCGGGCGTGATCCGCAACTTCTCGTCGACCTGCTCGAAGCCGGCGCTACGGCCCTGGACGCGGACCGCGCGGATGTCGAGGCCCAGGGCGTCCAGGGAGAACCGGGTCAGGGCTTCGGTCGTGCGGAGTTCGATCGTGACGGTGCCGTCGACGAGCCGGGTCGCAGGGTCGTAGGCGAGGTCGAGGTCGTAGGACAGGACGCGGTAGCCGCCGTTGCCGAGGCCCGGGTAGACCGGGTCGCCGAGGGTCTCGGCGCCCTCCGTGGTTCTCGCGCGCGGGGCGGCGAGGGCGGGGGATCCCATGGTCAGGGCCGCGGCCGTACCTATGAGGGCGGCCGCCGGGGCTGTTACTCGGGTGCGATATCTCATGATCCGCTTTCGCTCGGGCGGCCGGTGGTCGGGCCGGCCATCGGGTGTGAGGGGCCTTATGACCTTCTGGACGGCTGGATCACGGGGTTCGTATGCCTCGGAGCGAGGAGTGGCGTGAATCCGGGGTGTGGACCCACCGCTGTCGAGCCGGACCCGATCAGGAGATATCTTGATGTCGAGCAATGTTGCAGACGTGGAGCGGAGCACCGGTGACTGACTCGACCATCATCTATACGCACACTGACGAGGCCCCGGCCCTGGCGACGTATTCCTTCCTGCCGGTGGTCCAGGCGTACGCCTCGCAGGCGGGTGTCGCCGTGACCACGCGGGACATCTCGCTGGCCGGGCGCATCATCGCCGTGTTCCCGGAGTACCTCACCGAGGACCAGCGGATCCCGGACGCCCTGCACGAGCTGGGCGAACTGGCGAAGACGCCCGAGGCCAACATCATCAAGCTGCCGAACGTGTCGGCGTCCATCCCTCAGCTCAAGGCCGCGGTGGCCGAGCTTCAGGAGCAGGGTTACGCGCTGCCGAGCTACCCGGACGACCCGAAGACCGACGAGGAGCGGGACATCCAGTCCCGCTACGACAAGATCAAGGGTTCCGCGGTCAACCCGGTCCTGCGCGAGGGCAACTCCGACCGCCGCGCCCCCGCCTCGGTCAAGAACTACGCGAAGACGCACCCGCACCGCATGGGCGCCTGGACGTCGGACTCCAAGACCAACGTGGCGACGATGGGCGAGAACGACTTCCGCTCCACCGAGAAGTCGGTGACGATCGCCGAGGCCGGCGCGCTGAAGATCGAGCTGGTCGCCGAGGACGGCACCACCACCGTGCTGCGCGAGTCCGTACCCGTCCTCAAGGACGAGGTCGTCGACGCCTCCGTGCTGCACGTCGCCGAGCTGCGTGAGTTCCTCACCGCGCAGATCGCCCGCGCCAAGGCCGAGGACGTCCTGTTCTCCGTGCACCTCAAGGCCACGATGATGAAGGTCTCCGACCCGATCATCTTCGGCCACGTGGTCCGCGCCTTCTTCCCGAAGACCTTCGAGCAGTACGGCGCGACGCTCGCCGCGGCCGGTCTCTCCCCGAACGACGGTCTCGGCGGCATCCTCAAGGGTCTGGCCGCGCTGCCCGAGGGCGACGCGATCAAGGCGTCCTTCGACGCGGAGATCGCCGAGGGCCCCGCGCTCGCGATGGTCGACTCCGACAAGGGCATCACCAACCTGCACGTGCCGTCCGACGTCATCGTCGACGCCTCGATGCCGGCCATGATCCGCACCTCCGGCCACATGTGGGGCCCGGACGGCGCGGAGGCGGACACCCTCGCGGTGCTCCCGGACTCCTCCTACTCCGGCGTCTACCAGGCCGTCCTCGACGACTGCCGCGCCCACGGCGCCTACGACCCGTCCACCATGGGCTCGGTGCCGAACGTCGGTCTGATGGCGCAGAAGGCCGAGGAGTACGGCTCGCACGACAAGACCTTCGAGGTCCCGGCGGCCGGTACGGTCCGCCTCGTCGACCAGGCCGGCAACGTCGTCCTGGAGCAGTCGGTCGCCAAGGGTGACATCTTCCGCGCCTGCCAGACCAAGGACGCCCCGATCAAGGACTGGGTGAAGCTCGCCGTCACCCGCGCCCGCGCCACCGCCAACCCGGCGGTGTTCTGGCTGGACGAGACCCGCGCGCACGACGCCCAGCTGATCGCCAAGATCAACGCCTACCTGCCGGAGCACGACACCGAGGGCCTGGACATCCGGATCCTCGCGCCGGTCGAGGCGACCCAGCTGTCGGTGGAGCGCATCCGCCGCGGCGAGGACACCATCTCCGTGACCGGCAACGTGCTGCGTGACTACCTGACCGACCTCTTCCCCATCCTGGAGCTGGGCACCAGCGCCAAGATGCTGTCGGTCGTCCCGCTGATGGCGGGCGGCGGCCTCTTCGAGACGGGCGCCGGCGGCTCCGCGCCGAAGCACGTGCAGCAGCTGGTCAAGGAGAACTACCTGCGCTGGGACTCGCTCGGTGAGTTCTTCGCGCTGGTCCCGTCCCTGGAGCAGTACGCGACGTTCACCGGCAACGCCCGCGCTCAGGTCCTCGCCGACACCCTCGACCGCGCTACGGCGACCTTCCTCAACGAGGACAAGTCCCCGACCCGTCGCGTCGGCGGCATCGACAACCGCGGCAGCCACTTCTACCTGTCCCTGTACTGGGCGCAGGAACTGGCCGCGCAGACCGAGGACGCCGACCTCGCGAAGGCGTTCGCGTCGCTCGCCGAGACCCTCGCGGGTGCCGAGGCGAAGATCATCGAGGAGCTCCTCGCGGTCCAGGGCAGCCCGGCCGACATCGGCGGCTACTACCAGCCCGACCCGGCCAAGGCCGCGAAGATCATGCGCCCGTCGACGACGTGGAACGAGGCGCTGGCTTCCCTGAGCTGACGCACGAAGCAGCCTGAAGGGCACCTGCCTGCCCCTCCGTCCCGGCCGGGATCTCCTCCGGCCGGGACGGAGGTGTTCGTTCCGGGGAACGGTCGGGATCTGAGCCGCGACAGGAAACGGCCCGCCCATCGCCTGCGCCGGTGACGAGGCAGCCACGCGCCTGTGCCGGGAACCGACCTCCGCGCCGGTCAGCCGTGTCGGGCAACAGCCCACAACTCGCCCCGCCACAGCGGTCTGCCGGTCACCCGAGCCAGGGAGCAGGGCCGGCCGCCCGAGCCGGGACCACGTCCGACCGGCCGCCGAACCCGGGCAAACTCCCCTCACCCGCCCCAGCCGGCACAGCTCACCAGTCCCGAACGGCGATCAGCTCCTCCACGTCCGCATCGGCGAAGCCGTACGCCTTCGCGACGAACCAGAAGTCCTCGGCTATCTCCTCGCGCGCCACGGTCTCGATGTCGCTGTCGGCCGCCTCGAAGTCTGCCTGGAGGGCGTTGAACTCCTCGGTGGCGACCTCGGTGAGGGCGTACAGCGCGGGCAGGTCGGCGGGGTGTTCGGTCTCGATGCGCTCGCACAGGCGCAGCAGGATGGCCTTGCCGAGGTCCACGACGTGGTCGGGGTAGTAGTCGTCCCGGTACAGCGCGGGCAGGAAGGCGTGCTCGGTGATCTGCTCGTTGCTGACGGGCATGGCGGTGCTCCCCCGGTCCGTGATCGTCGTTGCGGATACCTTGATCCTGCACCACGCCACTGACAACGCCCCCGGGAGCCGCCCGTGTCCCCCTCCGCGCCGTCCTCGCCGTCCTTCGAGCTGCTGCCCGGCGCCGCGGACTCGCCCGTGATCCTCCATGTGCCGCACTCCGCACGGGAGATACCGGCCGACGTCCGCGCGGACATCCTGCTGGACGATCCGGCGTTGGAACGCGAACTCGACCACATCACCGACAGCCACACCGCCCGGATCGCCGCCGAGGCGGCACGCGCGTGTGCCGTCACCCCGTGGCGGTTCGTGAACCGGCTCTCCCGCCTGGTCGTCGATCCGGAACGCTTCCCGGACGAGCGCGAGGAGATGCTCGCCGTGGGCATGGGCGCGGTCTACACCCGCACCACCCACCACGCCGAGCTACGGCCCGCCGACCACGACCCCGAGCCGTTGATCGACCGCTACTTCCGCCCGTACGCCCGCGCGATGGCGGAGGCCGTCGCCGACCGGCTGGCCGCGACGGGACCGGAGGTTCCTGCTGATCGCCGCGAGCGAGGGCGACCCCGCCCAGGAGGCCGCCGCGCTCGACCAGATGCTGGAGCACCGCGTGGAAGGGCTGCTGTACGCCACGACCTGGCACCGCGCCGTCA
>NZ_JBLTJC010000087.1:0-33484 GCF_048158785.1 Streptomyces colwelliae
TGCGCGGGTACGGCATCCCGCCCTACCCCCGGGTGATCCCGGCGAACACCCGGAACGTCAAGCCCGTCGTCACCGACATGCTGCGGGCCGGGATCGACTCCTTCATCTACGCCGGCTACGCGCAGGGTGCGGCCCGGGCTGCCCGTGAGCTGGCGACGGCCGGCTTCGACGGGCCGCGGCTCGCGCCGGAGGCCGTACTCGACCCGGAGTTCCTCACGGCGGCCGGGGACGCGGCCGAGGGCTGGCTGGTCACCGCCTCCTTCGTCGACCCCTCCGCCGTGCCCGCGGCGGCGGCGTTCACCGCCGCCTTCCGCAAGCGCTTCGGCTCCGCGCCCGGCTACTACGCCGCCGAGGCGTACGACACCGTCAACCTCGTCATCCAGGAACTGGTCAAGGCGACGAAGGGCGAACAGCCGCCGAAACGGCGGGAGTTGGTGACCCTGTTGCGCAAGAGCCGCTACAAGGGCATCACCAAGGACTTCGCCTTCAAGCCGCAGGACGGCACGTTCGCCGGCTGGGGGGTCTCCCTGCACCAGGTGGTCGGCGGCCGGTTCCGGTTCCTCGGTGACGCCCCCTCCCAGGTGTAGCGGTGGGCGGGGCGCGGTCGGAGGAGGGCGCGGGAGTGCACGCGCTCAAGGCGGACGACCCGCCCTTCATAGACGGCTACCGGCTGCTCGGCCGGCTCGGCTCGGGCGGCATGGGCGTGGTCTACCTGGCCCGCTCGACGGGCGGGGCGCTGGCCGCGCTGAAGGTGATCCGCGCCGAGTACGCGGCCGACCAGGACTTCCGGACCCGGTTCCGGCGCGAGGCCGAGGCGGCGGAAGGGCTCACCGGGCGGTGGCTGGTGCCGGTCACCGCGGCGGACCCGGAGGCCGGTGAGCCCTGGCTGGCGACCGCGTTCGTGCCGGGCCCGTCGCTGGCCGAGGCCGTCACACTGCACGGACCACTGCCGGACCGTACGGTACGTGCCCTGGGCGCGCGGCTGGCCGAAGCGCTCACCGAGGTGCACGCCGCGGGCCTGGTGCACCGGGACGTCAAGCCGGGGAATGTGTTGCTCGCCCTGGACGGGCCCCGGCTGATCGATTTCGGCATCGCGCGTTCCACCGGTGCCACCGCGCTCACCGCGAGCGATGTGGTGATCGGTTCGCCCGGCTACCTCTCGCCCGAGCAGGCGCGGGCGCGGGCCGGTGAGTTGGGCCCGCCGAGTGACGTCTTCTCGCTGGGCTGCGTCCTGGCGTACGCGGCGACCGGCCGCCGCCCGTTCGGCACCGGCACTCCGGCCGCCGTCGTCTTCCGTACGGTCCACGAGGAACCGGACCTGGAGGCCGTGCCGTGGGCCCTGGTCCCGCTGCTGACCGACTGCCTCGCCAAGGACCCGCGGGCCAGGCCCACCGCGCGGGAGGTGTGCGACGCCCTGGCCGGTGGGAGTGAGCGGGATGGCGCATGGCTGCCGCCCGCACTGCCCCGGCTGATCGCGGAACGCTCGGCGGCCGTCCTGGCCCTGCCCGACCCCGACCCGGCCACACTCCTGCTGCCGCCGGACCGGCCCGCCCTCTCACGCCGCCGCCTCCTGACGCTGGGTTCGGCGGCGGGGGTGGTCATGACCGGCGGCGGCCTGGCCGCCTGGGCCGCCGGCAGACGCGGGAACAGCAACGGTGGCACGGCGGGCGGACCGCTGCCCCGGTACGCCATCGGACTGCACGCGGACCTCTCGGGAACCGGCAAGGCGGTGGGCAGGGCACAGGAGCGGGGCGCGCGACTGGCCGTAGCGGACTTCAACTCCCGCGCCGACCGCGCCTTCGACCTGACCCTGAAGGTGCGGGACGACGGCGGGAAGGCGAAAGGGGCGGAGACGGTGGCCGGGAAATTCGTCGCGGACCCCACCGTGTACGCCGTCATCGGCCCGACCGGCGACGCCAGTTCGACGGAGGCCGTCGTCGCCCGCTACCAGAAGGCCCTGCTTCCCCTCGTGACCGTCTCGTCCGGCACCGACGCGTTCACCGCCGGGATCGACACTGTGTTCTTCCAGATCAGGCCCGACGAGAGCACCCTGTCGACGGCCTTCATCGACTACCTCACCCACAACGCGAAGAGCGTCAGGACGGCCGTGATCGACGACAGGGCGGCAGGCCGTTTCAGCTGGGAGATCGTCAAGGACCTCACCGACTGGCCGCCGTCCGACGGCACGACCACCAGCCATGTCGTCCCGGCGGCCAGTGCGGACTTCGGCCCCGCGGCCGCCGCGGTACTCGCCGCCAGGGCGCAGGCCGTGGTGTACGCCGGCGCGTCGCCGCACCGGGCCGCGCTGTGCGCCCGCGCGCTGGAACAGGCGGGCTTCCGAGGCACGCGCATGGCGGCGGAACCCGTCCTCGAGAGCGGGTTCCTCACGGAGGCGGGCACGGCGGCCGAGGGCTGGCTGTTCAGCACGACCTATGTGGACCCGGCCGAACTGCCCACCGCGGCAAGCTTTGTGGCGGCGTACAAGAAGCGCTTCGGGGTACGCAGCGTCGAGCCCTTCGCGGTGGAGGCCTACGACGCGCTGCTCTTCATCGCCCAGGGCCTGCGCGCACTGGGCACAGCCGCGGTCGAGCGGGGCGCCGTGCTGCACAGGCTCCGTGCGTCCACGTACAAGGGGCTGGCCAAGACCATCGCGTTCGAGGCGGCGACCGACCAGTTCAACTGGGTCAACGGCCTCTTCCTGCACCGTGTGGAGAACGGCGGTCCGCGCTTCCTCGGCCGCTACGACAAGGTCGAGAAGACCTGATCCGGGACCTGGGGCGGCCAACACCATGACCCAACGGTCTGCGTCTGTCCATGGCCGCCTCCACATCAGCGGTTGATCACCTTCACCATCTCGATCCAGGAGTCCGGTCCGACGACCCCGTCCGGTGTCAGTCCTCGGCCGCGCTGCCACTGCGCCACGGCATGGGCGAAGGTGACGTCGGCCGGGGTGGATCCGGGTGACGCGATCAGCCGGGTGATGGCGTCGAGGTGCTCGCTCCAGCGCAGGGCGGTGGCGTAGGAGGTGTTCAGACGGATCGCCCGGGCTGTGGCGTCGGGGTCGAGCACGGTGGCCGGTGCGGCCGGTCCTGACTCCTGTTGGGGTGCGGAGGGTGTGCCTTCGCGGACCTTGACGATGGCGAAGTACCGGCAGGTCTGCCCCGATTGCTGGGGTACCACGAAGCCCTGCGCGTCGATCGCGATCGTCTTGGCCTTCACCGAATCACTGACGTTGCCGCCGACGGCGGTGAGCTTGCGTCCGGCCCGGTCCACGGCGGTGACGACGTCGCAGTGCGTCGACCACGCCGTGCCGTTGTCGACCGTCGCGTAGGTGACACCGCCGCAGCCGCTGCCACCGTCCCGATCGGCGCAGACCAGGTCGCCGACCTCGGGGGCGATCTTCTCGACCGGGTAGGCCCAGAAGGGGTTGGCGGTGTTGCCCGTCTCGGCGTTGCGTTTGGCGGCGCTCACGTACTCGCGGTGGGCCGTGCTGTAGGCGAAGGCGCCGCCCGCGCCGGCTTGGCGCATCACCCAGCTGATGAAGACCGCACTCCATGGATGGCCGCCCTGCCAGGAACCGCTTTGCAGGTCTGACGCGGCCACCGTGCTCCCGACGCCGGTGCGGTAGTAGTCCTGGAGCGTCGCCGTCATCGCCGATTCGGTTTCGACGCGGGCCCCGTTTCCCCACCGGGTCCGCTCCTGTTCGGCGAACCGCGCGATCCTGGCCCGCAACGGGCCGACGCTCGGAACACCGACGGCCGGTACGCCGCCGGGGACAGGGACGTACGGGGAACCGGCGGTCGGGGGCGGGGTGGTGCCCAGCCCGCCGCGGTGGGCGTCGATCGCGGCGATGTCGCGTTTCGCCGCGTCCCCCGAGGCGTAGGACCAGCGGGCCCAGCCGCCGCGGACGTCGATGTGGGCGTAGCCGGCGCCGATCCCGACCGCGATGTCCCGGCCGCACGCGTCCAGCGCGCCCTTGGCGAGGTCGAGTCCGGACATGCCCGCGACGCTGATGTCGGCGGCCTGCCCGCTACAGTGCCGGCTGCGGGTCGGGGTGGCGCCCCGGGCGCGGTACACGGCCACGTTGCGCGCCCAGGACCGGTACCCGGAGCTGATCGTGACGGGTTTGCCCAGCCGGTCGCGCAGCGCCTGTAGGCAGCGCACCAGCGCGGGAGAGATCCTGGCGACGTCGGCGGCCGCTCCGCCACTGCTCACGAGTTCGCCGACGGTGAAGTTCGGGGAGAGCCTCTGTGGGCGGACGGTCGGGCCGGTGGCGTAGAGCGGGAGTCCGGTCGCGTTGGGATCCCAGTGTTCCGCTTCCTTGGCGGTGGCGCCCGTGGTCGGTGTCAGGGTCAGCCCGGAGGGGAACGCCTCGTCCTGGACCGGGTTTCCGGCCAGTTCCCACTCGGCCAGTTCCACTTCCCCTGACTCGGCCTCGTCGGAGATCTCCGGGGCGAAGGTGTCGTCGCGCGCCTCGGCGGCGAACTCGGCCAGGGACAGCTCAGGGCCCGACTCCCCGTCGCCGGCCTCCCCTTGTCCGGCCGGCCGGAACACTTCCTGGGCGACCCAGTTCGGGGGCTGCTGCGCGGAGGTCGGTGGATCGGCGGTGAGGGACTCGGTCCAGTCCCAGCTCTGCGGGCGGGTCATCGTCGCCTCCCGGTCTCAAGGGGTGTCGGTCGGCTCAGGGCCGCGCGGGTGCGGAGCCGTTCGTGCTGCTCCTCGCGGCGTCGGGTGCCGCGGGCAGATGGGCGCTCGGCAGCCGGACGGGCTGCGAGGACGACGGGGTTGAGCCGTTGACCACCCGGACTCCCGGTTCCTTGATCGGTTCCCCGGTGGCGGACTGCCAGTGGTCGATGATGCGGTTCATGGTGTCGCGCACCACCGGTTGCGGGGAGCCGCTGCGGAACAGCAGCTCGGCATCGCTGGGCTCGTTGAAGCGGCCGGCCTCGATGAACATCAGCACCGGCGAGACCAGATCGGCGAGCTCGAACAGCTCACGAGCGCGGCGCGGGGGTGTGATGCCCACCCGTTGCGCGATCCGGGCGAGCCGGTCCGCGGGGTTTCCGGCGGCTCCCGCGCCTGCCTGGAGGTCCTGCACCACGTCGTTCTCGGTCTCCAGCAGCAGGTGGAACCAGCTCATGGTGACGACGTGACCGAACTCCTCACGGGCGAGCATCCCGGCCCGCCGGCGCATCCCCATCATCTCGGAGAGCGTCTGGCACAGGTAGGCGATGTAGCCGGCGTCGGTGGGATTGGCGCCGACGGAGTTGCTGTCGTTGACGTACGCGACCCAGAGCTGGCGCAGCAGTTCGATCCACACCTCGCCGAACCGGAGGTTCGCGGACGCTCCGACGTCGGACTTCCACGGCTGGCCCGGGATCCCGTGCGGCTGGTGCGGGAGGTCCATCGCGAACATCCGCCAGTAGGCGTTGCGCCGGTTGACGAGTGGGTCCGGCCGTAGCGTGCTGGTGGTGCCGGTGACGGAGAAGAGCGGGGGATCGCGGAAGAACAGCTCCTCGGTGGCCCGGATCCAGCTGTACGTCGTGTCGCTGACGGCTTCGAGCGTCTCGCCCACCACATAGCGGCGGACGACCTCCCGGAGGATCTCCGCGACACCGGTGCTCTCGATCAGGAAGGCGTAGATCAGGTGGTCCCACGGCAGTGCGGCGCCGGTGTCGATGCCCGTGGCGGGTGCGGGCGGCAGGGAGAACTCACCGGGGATCGCGATCCCGGAACGCAGGTCGGCGAGCAGCCCGCCGCTCACTTCGCCGGGCAGTTGGAGGCGGGCCACGACTTCCGGGGTGACACCCGTCGGGGAGGTCTCGAAGCCGGGCCAGTCGGCCTGGCCGCCCTCGGCCCATGCCTCCTCCAGCCAGCGGCTGAGCTGGAGCGGATGGATCCTGAAGAATTCGTTGGTGTCGAATCCGGAGTCGGCCAGCAGGCGCGCGAGCGTGCGGAACATGGTCGTCTCCTCAGGTGGGGGGCCGGGACGGGGCAGGGGCGATCTTCGGGATGCCCGTCAGGATCCGCCGCCCGCTTCCGTCGAACACGCGCAGTCGTACGACGCGTTCGGCCACGATGTCTTCGTGACGGAGGTGGGTCGGATCACCGGGGTACCTGGTGGCCTCGGCCACCTTCACCCGCCAGACTTCGCGGTTCCTGCGGTCGCTGCGGGTGAAGCAGCCGATGCTGACCGCTTCGTCGGGGAGCGGCGCACCGAGTTCCAGGAGTCCGTCCGACAGCACCGGGCGCACGAGACGGCCGGGCGAGTCCGAACCGCCGCGCCCGAGCCCGGCCAGCAGGTCCCGGAAGTCGCGCTCGATGTTCAGTTGCCTGGGGCTGAACGCCTGCGGGTCACGGGTCTGGGAGCTGTTTCGCAGGAACGACGTCAGTGCCGTGATCGCGTTGACGATCTCGGGGGACGAGAGCTCCTGAGGCAGCGGCGGGTCTTTCGACGCGGGGTCTTTCGGAGCCGGGTCTTTCGGAGCCGGGTCTTTCGGAGCCGGGTCTTTCGACGCCGGGTCTTTCGGAGCCGGGTCTTTGCGTGCACGGGCCCTGCGTGGCGGTGCCTTGCCGGGCTGGGATGCCGGGTCCGGTGCCGGGTCCGGTGGCTGCGGCTTCTGTGGTTGCGGCTTCTGTGGTTGCGTCATGGTTGGTCTCCCTGGTCAGGCCGCGGCGGTCGCACGGTCCGCGCCGAGGCGGCGCAGCCATGTCTCCAGGTCGTGGTCGGCGTTCTCATCGGGGCGCTGCGACCGGAGTACGGTCCAGGCCAGGATCCGCATGGGTTCGAGCCGTTGCAGATAGCTCGACGTGTACAGCGCCGCCCCGGCTCCGTCGGCGAACCTGCGCAGCTCGTCGGGCGCCACCCGTCGCGGGTCGGCCAGCGCCGCGAGGGACCGGCCGCCGAAGGCCCGCATCGGCCGCTCCGTGCACGCCCGGACGATCTCCGGGAGGAGGGGCATCGTCGCCCGCGCGACGAGCGCGGCCTCCGGTGGCGCGGCGTGCACGGGATGGCGGTGCAGCCAGACGCGCACGAGGTCGTCCCAGGCCCCGGCGCCGTACCAGTACCGGCAGAGCACGGCGTTGAACGCGACCCGCAACAGGCCCATCGGGTGCGGATCGCCCGGCGGCATCCGGTACACGGCGGCGGTGGTGCCGTCCACGACGTCGGCCAGCGCGGGTACGGGCGCGTAGCCGGTCAGGACGAACGCGACGACGTCGGCAGCGACTTCACTCGCCCAGCCGTGCCAGGCCTCCGCGGCGATCGGCGAGGCGGGCGCGAGCACCTCGTGCAGGGTGGTGGCGAGTTCGTCGGTCCAGTTGGTCAGGTGCGCGACCTGGTGGCCGCCTTCGTGGAGCATCGAGGTGGGCCGCAGCAGGTTGTGCCGAGTGATCTTGATCGCGGCGGCCGGGGAGAGCGACGCGTCCCACAGCCGTATCCCGGCGCGCAGGATCGATGCTCCGAGACCCTTGTCGAGGTAGACCAGCACCGGAGGGACCGGGATGCCGAGTGGCCCGAGGATGCGGTCCATGGCATCGACGGCGAGCAGGTCCAGGCCGCGCAGGAGCTCCGCCAGGCGTGGACTGGTGCGCGTGCCGACGGCGTCACCGAAGAAGTCGATCACCGTCTCGGCGCGGACGTACGACTGGCGCAGGGAAAGTACCCGGTCGCGGAGCCGGGCCAGATCGTCTCCCGCGATGGCGCCGGGCAACTGTGCCGCGAGCTGATCGGCGCGGGTGACCACCGCCTGGGCCGACCTCGTCAGCCCGGCGCGGACGCCGGTGCCGAGGTAGGACTCGAGACCGGCCCAGGCCTGTGGCGCGGCGACCATGTCGAGGTCGGTCAGTTCGTGGGCGGCCCGGCGCCAGTGCCGCAGCTCCGCCGCGAGCTGGGCGGCGAGGGCGTCGACCCCCGGCTCAGCCACCGGAGCGCCAGCCGGGAGTCACCGTGACGGTCGGCTCGGGCGGCGTGCCCCGCAGGCTCTCCCGCGTGACGCCCTCGAACACCACCTTGATCGTGAGGCCCTGGGCCGGGTCGCGGACCGCTTCGGTGAGCTGTGCCGTCTGCCCCTGCAACATCGCGGAGAGCCCGGTGTCGACGGCGGTCGCGAGCTGCTCCGCGGCTGCCCGCGCGGCCGCCGCGTCCGGCAGCAGGGACCGTTTCACCAGCTGGTCGGTCAGCCGGGACACGAGGGAACTCCGGTGCGCCTGCTGGACCTTGCGCAGCGCGCCGGGCAGGTCCGGGCCCTCGGCCCTGGTCAGCAGGTCCAGCATCTCCTGGGCCTGCCGTTCGCTCAGCCGCAGGGCGACCTTGAGCCGCGGCGGGGTGGCGGCGGAGTCGACGTACACACCGACCCGTGAGCGTGGCCCGGCGGAACGCCCTGCCATCCGGCCTGCCGCGTGCCCCTTCGGCCGCACCCGGACGAACCGGCGTCCGGGAGCGGCGCCCGGACGGACCGCCGGCCCACCACGCCCGGACGCGGGCGCGGGCCGGCCCAGGCCAGGCTCGCCGAGCAGCAGGCCGGCGATCTCGGGGGTGAGCGGCGCCACTTCCCCGGCGATGCCGTCCGCTTCCCCGGCGCCCCCGCGGAGGCTGTCGTCGTGGCGGAGGTGCCCGAGGTGGCCACCGGGGAGCATCTCGTAGAGGTGGGCTTCGGCGGTCGTGGGCCAATGCCGTACGCCGCGGTCGAGCAGGTGCGCCTCCAGCGTCCCGCCGTCGGACCACGGCACCGCGCGCGCCACCTGCCTGCTGATCTGGATCTCGAACGGCCGCGTGTACTTGAGGAAGCGGTAGCGGGGGGCGGCTGCCCGCGGCATCAGGACCCACACCCCGCTCTCGTGGTCCGACTCCCGCTCGGGCAGGTCGGCGCGCAGCAGCCTGCCGGGGAGGTGGGCGGCGGCGGCTTCGGCGAAGAACTGCTGCACGGCGGCGTCGAGCAGCAGCCGGTCGTCCTGCACCGCGGCGGGCAGCGCGAGTGCCCGGCGTGCCGTCGTCTCCACGGTGGCGGCCAGCGCCTCCCCGGCGACGTCGGTCTCGGCCTCCGGCGGGACTTCGAGGCCGATGAGCTTCATGCCGACGTCGACGATCGGGCGGGCGATCTGCTTGGCGGGGCCGGGTCCGACCATGGTGCGCAGGAGGTCGGCGACGCGCTCGGCGATGAAGTCGACCACCCGCTGCCGACCGATGATCTTGAGCCCGAGTTTGATCAACGGCAGCGCCGCCATCACGACGGGGAGGAACTGCTGGATCTCCGGCTTCGGGTAGGAGCCGGCGGGGAGTTCGGTGAGCCGTCGGCCCAATTCGCGGCGGGCCGCGTCGAGTTCACCGATCGGGTCGGGCGTTTCCGCCTCGGCGTCGGCTGCCGCTTCCGCGAGCACACCGTCCGCCGCGATCTCGTCGGGGGCCAGCAGCAGACCGACCACATCGCGGTCGAACTCGCCGGCGAGCTGGGAGGCGGCCGACGGCTCCGCATCACTGGTAGCGGTCGCACCGGCGGCGCCCTTGGCCGCACCCGCGCCACCGGCGACACCCAGCTTCTTCGCGATCTGCTCCGCGATGGGGCGCACGGCGGCGGGCAGGCGGTTCATCGCCGACTTGATCACACGCGCGAGCAGCGGCCGGACGAGACCGCCGAGCTTCTTGAGCAGTATCCCGATCGGAAGGATCTTCGAGACGACACTGATCCCCTTCTTCGCGATATTGACGACGCCCTTCACCAGGCTGCCCGCCTTCTTCAGCAGCCCTCCCAGGAACTGCTCGAACACGACCTCGCGCGGGCCGACCGGTTCCAGGGCCGGAGTCAACGACTCCAGCAGGGCGTCGAGTTCACGCGCCGGCATGGCGGTGAGATCCTCGTGCTCAAGGCGGGCGGTGACGCCGTCGAGCAGCCGATCGGACTGCTCCGCCAGCGACTCGGCCCAGTTCCGCGACCCGGCCTGGGAGCCCTCACCGGCCGACCACGCGGTCTCACTCTGCAAGTGCGCCGCGGCGGCATCGTCCACGAGCTGCGCCACGGCGTCCTCGAACTCGTCGTCGGCGAGCTCGCCGAGGAGTTCGGTGAGCACGTCCTCGCCCGCGTCGGCCTCCTCGGTGTGCAGTCCCGAGCCGAAGGGTGAGTCGAGCACCACACCGGTCGTCGGCTGTGGACGTTCGCCCGCGTCGACGGGGTCCGCCGACAAACCGGCGAAGCCCGCGAACGGGGACTGCAATTCGGGTGCGGTCGGGCTCGTGGCCAACACATCCATCGCCCTGCCTCCTTGCCCTCCGACGCGGAGGTGGGCGACAGCGTGCGGGACGCCCGTAGCGCACCGCGTCAATCGTTCGTCTCCCGGTCCGTGGGATCCTCCGTCAGCTCCCCCAGAACGGCGGCGAGGACGGTACCGGCCTCCTCCGCCGAGCCTGCCGCGATACGCCGCACGGGGACGGGCGAACCCGGCTCGGCCCCCACCAGCAGTACGGCGACCACCTTGCCGTCGTGCAGCCAAGCCCGTACGACAACGACGCGCCACAGCCGGGATTCCATGGCCGCGAGTATCCGGACGGTCCGTCTCGCTTCCATCAACGCGTAGGGCGTTTACGGTGGATTGACGCCCGCGTACACGGTGGGAGGCTAGAGTCCGCGAACTCACGCGGAGGAGGTGCACATGGCGCACCATCCTCGGCCCGATTCCGGCACGCGCTGCGCTCCCCTGCTGGTGCACCTCCTCAACGGCTTCCGTCTCGACGTCGGGCAGCACGAAGTCGTGTTACCGGCCCATGCCCAGCGGGTGGTGGCGTTCCTGGCACTGTCCCGCCCGTCCGGCATGTCACAGCACCGCACGGCGTTGGCCGAACAACTCTGGTGCGACGGCCCGCGCCCACGCGCCCAGGCGAGTCTGCGTACGGCGATCTGGCGGATCCGGCAGGCCGACGACCGGCTCGTGCACGCCGACCGTGGGCACGTGTACCTCGGCGCGCTCGTCGAAGTCGACGTCGAGCACAGTCTGAGCCAGGCCGGACGGCTGCTCGACGAGGACGGCGATCTCGCACCGGACGACACGGCGACCACAGGCCTGGTCGCGGACCTCCTGCCGGGCTGGGAGGAGGAATGGCTGATCGTGGAACGGGAGCGCATCCGTCAAGTGCGGATCCACGCCCTCGTCGCGCTGTCCCACCGGCTGCGCCGGCTCGGCCGGTTCGTACCGGCCCTCAACGCCGCCTACACGGCGATCACCGCGGAACCGCTCCAGGAGTCAGCCCGTGCCGCGTTGGTCGAGGTCCACCTGGCTGAAGGCAACGTCGTGGAGGCCCGCAGACAAGTCGACCAGTACGCGCGGCTTCTCTGGAACGAGATGCAACTGACCCCCTCCAAAGCACTGACGGGCCGGGTCCGCCCGCAAGGCCAACTCCACATGTCCCACGTGGATGAACCGGCCGGTCGTGTCGGCGGCGATGTCCACACGGCCCAGGTCCGACCGCCTCGACGGGCCTGAAGAGTCCTCCCCCACCGATCGACCTGACAGACCCTCACGAACCGGATGCCCGCCGCCCGGACCCGCCTGTTGCCGCGTGAGGCGATCACGGCTACCTTGCCATGTAGACGTACTAGTTCGTCTACATGACGGCACGGGAGAATCTGTGAAGAAGACGGCACCCGTAGTGTTCATTCACGGCCTGTGGCTGCACGCCACGGGATGGACGAACTGGCTCGAGATGTTCGAGTCGGCGGGATACGACCCCATGGCCCCGGGATATCCGGGTGACGGCGCGAGCGTGCGGGAGACGCGCTTGCACCCGGAGCGGCTGGCGGGTCTGGGAATCGACGACCTGACCGACGCCTACACAAAAACGATCGCCGGACTGCCGACGAAGCCGATCGTCATCGGGCACTCCCTCGGAGGTCTGATCGCCCAGAAGCTGCTGGCCCGGGGAACCGCCGCGGCCGCGGTCGCGATCAGTCCCGGCCAGATCAAGGGTGTGCTGCGCATCCCCCTCGTCCAACTCAGGTCGGGATCCGCGGCGTTGGGCCGACCCGGCAACCGCCGCCGCGCGATCTCCCTGAACGCCAGGCAGTTCCGCTTCGGCTTCGGCAACGCGCTCTCCGACGCGGAGTCCCAGGAGCTCTTCGACCGCTGGACCGTCCCGGGCCCCGGAAGGCCGGCGTTCGAGGTCGCCCTGTCCAACCTCCGGCGCACCTCCCCGGCCGCCGTCGACACCCGGCTGGACGAGCGCGGCCCGCTGCTGCTCATCGCCGGCGGTGCGGACCACATCGTTCCCCCGGCCGTGGTCAAGGCCGCTTCCGACCTCTACGCGACCAGCCGCGCCACGACCGACCACCACGTGTTCCCCGGCCGTGGACACTCGATGGTGCTCGACCACGGCTGGCGCGATGTCGCCGAGTACAGTCTGGACTGGCTGAACAGCCAGGGTTTCTGAGCAACGGCCGTGTCCCGCCGAGTGGTGCGGCGGCGATCGCCTTCCGGGTCGCGGGGCATGGGCCGGGAAACAGGCCGACACATGACACACGGCACAGTTGTGGTGAAGGACGAGATGAGCGAGCCGGGCCCGGCGAAGGCTTCCACGCGGGAGCGCATCCTCGAAGCGGCGACCGAACTCTTCTACGCCCGGGGCCTGCGCTCGGTCAGCGCCGACAAGATCATCGAGCGGGCCGGCATCACGAAGGTGACGTTCTACCGGCACTTCCGGACCAAGGACGAACTCGTGGTCGCGTACCTCGAAGGAGTTGCCGAACAGGAACGCGCCGACGTGGCGGCAACTCTGACACGGGCCGACGGCGACACCGAAGAGGCGATCCGCCTCTTCGCCGAGACCATCGGCACGATCAGCTGCCAACCCGGCTTCCGTGGCTGCCCGTTCATCAACGCGGCCGCGGAGTACGCCGACCCGGACCACCCGGTCCGCCGGACGGTCGCCGCCCACCGCCACTGGGTCAGGGCCACACTCGAGGAGATGGTCGCACCGCTCGGACCGACCGACCCGGCAGACGTCGCCGACCAGCTCGTCCTGCTCCGCGACGGCGCCATGGTCAGCGGCTACCTCGGCAACCCGGCGACCGTTTCCCGCTCTCTCCACCGTGCGGCACGGGCCGTCCTCGGCTCGGGCGGCTCGGGCACACAGGCCGACCCATCAGGGCCGACCACCGCCGCGTGAAGCGGTCCTAGCGGAACAGTCCTCAGTCCTTCCCGGCGCTCTTCGAAAAGCCGTGAGTGGTCCTGCCCGTCCGCGCCGGGACCGGGCTCGGTATCAACTGTCCGGGCCCAGTGACCGGACGGCGTCGTCGATCTCCAGGTCGATCAGCCGCTGCACCTCAAGGGTGTGGTTGGCGAAGATGCCGGTGAGTTCGAGGCTCACGATGCCGTGGATCCGGGTCCAGAGCAGGATGGCGGCGCGGGCGGCGCGCGGCGTGGTGTCCGGCCGTTCCTGCGCGCGGGCCCACAGCCGCAACTGGCCGTCCAGCGCCCGGTCACCGCTGGTGGCTTCGGCGGGCGTGGTGTCCTGGAGGGCGACCAGCAGGTCGATGAGCAGGGCCATCGCCTCGTCGAGCGGGGTCCGGACGACGACCTCGCCGGGCGCGTCGTCGGGCCGCTCGCCGAACAGCATGCCGTAGCGCCGCCGGTGGCTGAGGGCCCAGTCGCGGTACGCGGCGACCAGCAGCCCCACCCGCGCCCGCGGAGCACGTCGGCCGCCGTCGGCCACGGCCTGGCTCATGGCCGTGGCGAGTTGCCGGTACGCCAGCGTCGTCAGGTGCGCGACCAGCGCGTCCCGGGACGGGAAGTAGCGGTAGACGGCCGGTGCGGACATCGCCATGCCGCGGGCCAGCGCCGCGATCGACAGCGTGTGTACGCCGCCCGCGTCGATGATCGCGAACGACTCGTCCTCGATCTCCTGGAGCGTCTGGACCCTCAGTCGCTCACGCCTGCTCACCGTCTGCGGCTCGTTCGTCATTGCCGCATCGTAACTGAACTTACGACTTGACGCGACGCGACATGCAGATGCAGAGTTACGACCATTAACAGAGCGACGAACAGTCGCGAACAGCCCAGGGAGCCGGTCATGAGCGAGACGAACACCACCGCCGAAACCACCGTGACCGCCACCGAGGTGGTGCTGCCGGGCAAGGTCGAGCCGTCCGGCCTCAGGCTGGCCCGGCGCGAACTGCCCGCCCCCACCGCCGGTCAGGCCCTGGTGCGCGTCGAGTCGACCGCCGTGTCCTTCGCCGAGAGCGCGATGCGCCGGGGCCGCTACTACGGTCAGCCGGCGTTCCCCTTCGTACCCGGCTACGACCTCGTCGGCGTCGTCGAGGCCGTCGGCCCCGGCGTGGCCGGCGCGCTGCTCGGCCGGAGGGTCGCCGCGCTGACCAAGACCGGCGGCTGGGCGACGGCCGTCCTGTTGCCCGCCGCCGACCTGGTGGAGGTGCCCGACGGAATCGGCCCCGACGACGCGGAGACGCTGATCGTCAACGGGCTGACCGCCTATCAGATGCTGCACCGCAGCGCGAAGGTCCAGGCCGGACAGACGGTGCTCGTGACGGGCGCCGCCGGTGGCGTGGGCTCGGTCCTGGTACAGCTGGCCCGGCATGCGGGCGCCCGCGTGATCGGCACCGCGAGTGGACGGCACCACGCGGCACTGCGGGAGCTGGGGGTCGAGCCGGTCGACTACCGGGACCCCGAACTGGCCGCCCGGATACGGGAGTTGGCCCCCGACGGGGTGGACGCCGCGTTCGACCACCTCGGCGGCGCGAGCGTCGGCCTCTCCTACCGCCTGCTCAACCGCACCGGCACACTGGTCTCCTACAGCATCGCGGCCGCGCTCGACGACACCCGCCCGATACTCCTCGACTTCCTGCCGCTGCTGGCCAAGCTGGCGTTCTGGAACTACGCGCCCACCCACAGGCACGCGAGCTTCTACGACATCTGGGCGGGCGCCGGCAAGCCGGACTCGGCCAAGCGCGAGGCGTTCCGGGACCGGACGCGCACCGACCTCACCCATGTCTTCGGCCTGCTGCGCGACGGCGTACTCACCGCGAAGGTCGCCGCCCGCTTCCCGCTCACCGAGGCGGCCGCGGCCCTGGAACTGGCGGAGTCCTCCGCCCGCACCGCCCTCGGCAAGATCATCCTGACGCCGTGACCCGGACAAGGGGAGCATCGGAGCATCGAAGGCCTCGCTCAGCGAGTCCCCCTTGGCCTGGCCGGCGTGAACATCGACAGCCGGACGCCGATCCCACTGGTGCAGGGTGTATCGCCCGTGGAGGCAACGAGTCCTCAACTCGCCTGTGGGCCGCCGCCGTTGGGCCACAGGGACACACCCTGCCCCGCGCTGATCCGCTCAGACGGCCACGAGTTCCTGGATGAACTGCGGGGTGCGGGTGGGCTTCGTGGAGACCCGCTGCCATCCGCTGGCCGCGTACAGGGCGTCGAACTCCGCGAAGTCCCGTTCCTGCCCGTGCGTGGCTGCCAGCATGTTGATGTCGAGGAGTGCGCCGAAGCCGGGTTCTCCGACCTTGTCGACCACCGACTCGACGACCACGGCACGAGCACCCGGCTTGGCCGAAGCGCGGCAGTTGCGCAGAATCGTCAGACACTGGGCGTCGTCCCAGTCGTGCAGGACCATTTTGAGCAGGTACAGGTCGGCTGCCGGGACGTCCTCGAAGAAGTCTCCCGGTACCGCGGTGAAGCGGTCGAGAACACCGGCTTCGCCGGCTGCCTGGACGGCACTGTCCACCACATGCGGCATGTCCAGGACCATGCCGGCCAGTTCCGGACGGGTCTTCATCAGTGTGTGCACCAGGGCGCCCGTGGACCCGCCCACGTCGACAGCCACCGAGACACCGTCGAGATCGACCGCCGCACTGACATCGTCGATCACCATGCCTGTCGCGTTGGCCATGGACGCCGCGAACAGGCCGCCTTCCTCCGGATGCTTTCCGAAGTAGTCGAAAACGGTGTCCCCCTCGGCGAGACCCAAGGCCGCCTGCATCTGTGTGCCGCCCTTCCGCACAGCGTCCGGAAGAGCACCCCACGTCTGCCAGTGGAAGGGAGCCCCCTGAACGATGGCCATCTCCCGCAACGATCCCGGAGCGCCCTTGCGCAGCAGGCCGCCCATCGGGGTCACACTGAACCGGCCGTCTCCTGCATCGGCGAACAGACCGAGCGAGGCAGCGGCGCGCAGCAGGCGGTACGTGGTCCGCGGGTCGCTGCCCTCACGCTTCGCGATCTCCTCGGGCGTCGCGGCCCCCGCCGCCACATGGTCCGGAAGAGACAACTCGGCGGTGGCGCGCAGAATCTGGGTCACCCAGTACCCGGAGATCATCTCCAGCATCCGCATCGCATTCTGTGCCAGTTCGGCCTCGCCGACCGCGCCTACGACTTCTTCTTCGCTCATCCTGACCCGCTCCTACAACTCGCATGAATGGCAACAACAACCACAGAGGGAAACGCCCGGCATCCACCGAGCCGGCCTTGGGGGTTCGTTCACGTTCAGCCCCGGGAAACGGATCCGTCCCGCGGCGATCCGACGGTGGCCGAGAGCCTGCGCCGTCCGGGAAGCACGGCGAAAGGATCAGCACGGTCGTGTGTCTTCCTCACGGGCTTCCCCCGCTGACCGGCCCGGACCGGGCGGTTCCTCGCTCCGGAGTCTAGGAACGCCGGCACGACCCGTAATTGGATCTCAGCGACATCCCTATAGAACATGTGCGACACAAAACGGCATCGGAGCAACGAACATGAAGGGGACCGGCCCGAAATGAACGGTGTCGAAATGGAGACCGAGGGGGCGAACGGGGCGTTTTCCGTGGAATTCACCTTCTCGGGCGCTGCACCACGTTCCACCGTCCCTGACGGTGCGCAACGAGAATTAGCAGCTTTCCTGCGTGCGTGGGAAACGGAGATCAGCGACAGTTGCCTGCCGACCAGCAGCCCGGCCGCGATCGCCGAGTTCCAGGTCAAGAGCCGCGCCGCAAAGGTGGGCGACGTGGTGGTCATCGATGTCCACGGTGTGTCGGCCGTCCGGTCCCAGAGCGTCCCACCCGCGTTCGAGGAGCAGGTCCGGATGTTCGTGGTGGGCCACGGCACATGGACGCGGGACGGCACGCGCGACCGTGGCGACCAGACCCTGTCGAGCGGACAGTTCATCCTCGAACACTGCGACCGGAAGTCGCACTTCGAGACGGTGCCGCACACGACGGCGAAACTCTTCGTCCTGCCCGCCGCGATACTCAAACCCCTGCTCGGGAACCGGATCACCTTCGGGTCGGCGGACTCGGCCGAGATGCGTCTGCTCATGGCCCACGCGAACATGGTCCACGAAACGGTGGCCGACTTGAGCGCGGCCGGTGTGGAAGCCGCCCGCAGCAGCCTGCTGGAGCTGGCCAAGGCAGTGGCGACAGGTTGCTTCGACGACGTGGAACCGCGGCTCGCTCCTGCCCTCACCCAGGCCGCGAAGAACCTCGCCGACAGCCATCTCGCCGATCCCGAGCTGACTCCGACGATGCTGGCACGCGAACTCAACGTCTCCGTCCGCACCCTGCAACGGGCGTTTGCCGCGACAGGAGAATCGGTCACCTCCTACATCCGCCGCCGCCGGCTCGACGAGGCCCGGCTCGCCCTCATCGCGCCGTACGGCCGGCTGAGTGTCTCCGAACTCGCCGCCCACTGGCAGTTCACGGACAGCAGCCACTTCATCCGGGCCTTCAAGAAGCGCTACGGCCAGACGCCCACCGAATACGCCCGCTCGACCGGTGCCATCGGGAACTGAACCGACTCCGAGGGTTGGCGGTGCGGATGCGGCGGGCGCCGTGCGGGGAGGACGCGGCGCCGGAGACATCGGTGAACATCATCGAGTGCTGACGGACGTCCCGCTGGTGTTCCGGCCGCGACCGACCCACTCCGGCGAGCGCGGCTAGGAGCCCCCGCCTCCCGGGGAGACAAGTCCCGTCTCGTACGCGAGGACGACGGCCTGGACGCGGTCGCGCAGATCCAGCTTGGACAGGATGCGGCCGATGTGGGTCTTGATCGTGGTCGGGCTGAGGAGCAGGCGGTCCGCGAGTTCGGCGTTGCTCAGGCCCGTCGCGAGCAGGCGGAGCACCTCGAGTTCGCGCGGGGTGAGGCCGGACAGGTCGCGGTGGGGACTGGCCGGCCGGTCCTCCTCGCGCTGGGCGAAGCGTTCGATCAGACGGCGGGTGATCGCGGGGGCGAGCAGCGCGTCGCCGGACTGCACCAGGCGTACGGCGGCGACGAGATGCTCGGGGCTGACGTCCTTGAGCAGGAAGCCGCTGGCGCCGGCGGTGAGCGCGGCGTAGACGTAGTGGTCGAGGTCGTAGGTGGTCAGGATGATGACCCTGGTGCCGTCCGGCCCGTCGGCGAGGATCCGTCTGGTCGCTTCGATGCCGTCCATCTGTGGCATCCGGATGTCCATGAGCACGACGTCGGGCCGGGTGCGCCGGACCGCGGCGAGCGCCTCGGCTCCGTCGGCCGCCTCGGCCGTCACCTCGATGCCGTCCGCGGCGAGGATCATTCCGAAGCCGGTGCGGACGAGGGCCTGGTCGTCGGCGATGACGGCGCGCAGCACCGGCCCGTTCACGCCGTCCGCCACGGGACGCGGGCCTTGATCCGGTAGCCGCCGGCGAGGGTCGGACCGGCCGTGAGTTCGCCGCCGTAGACCGCCAGCCGTTCGCGCAGCCCGATCAGCCCGCGGCCGTTGCCGTCCGCGCGAGGGGCGTCGCGGGCGGCTCCGGTGTCGGTGATCTCGATCTCCAGTGAGTCTCCGGTGTATCCGACGGTGACGGAGGCGTCGGCGCCGGGCGCGTGCTTGATGGTGTTGGTCAGTGCCTCCTGTACGACGCGGTAGGCCGCGAGGTCCACTCCGGGCGGCAGCGGGTCGGGCGGCAGCGACACCGCGATGCCGACCGGTGTCCCGGCGGCACGTACCCGCTCGATCAGGGCGTCGAGTTGCCCGAGGCCGGGCTGCGGTTCGAGGCCGTCGGCGGGGCTGTCGGGGCGGCCGGTGTCCGGGGCGGCCAACAGGCCCATCACATGCCGCAGTTCGGCCATCGCGGCCCGGCCTCCGGCCTCGACCGCCAGCAGGGCCTGCTTCGACCGCTCCGGCGCCGCGTCCATCACCTTGCGTGCCGCGCCCGCCTGGATGACCATCACGCTCACATTGTGGGTCACGACGTCGTGCAGTTCGGCGGCGATCCGGGCCCGCTCCTCCTCGACGGCCCGGCGCATGCTCTCCTCCTGGACCTGCTGCAACCGTGTGTACCGGTCCCGGCTGGCCGCCAGCCGCCGCTGCCAGAAGCGGACGGTGCTGGCCAGCACCCCGGCGACCAGCAGCACGACCGCCGGGCTCGACCAGCCCGGGAACACCGGATCCGTGTCCTGGAACGCGAGGCCGGCCAGCACGGCGGCGAGGACCAGCCCGGCCGTCGCACGCGCCCGGTGACGGCTGTACATGGTGGCGCTGTAGGCGCCGATGACGCAGGTCAGCACGTTGATCCAGGAGGCGTCGTCGCCGATGACCACCGCCGCGCCCAGCACCACCCCGAACGTGGCCAGCGGATACCTGCGCCGGGCCGCCAGCGGCAGCGCGGAGAGGACGACCAACGGCCAGGCCGGGGCGGAGGGTTCGCGCTCCGCGACCCGCAGACCCAGTACGGGGGGCGTGGGCGGGCGCGGGACCGGCACCCCGTCGCGGGCATACGCGGACTCGGCCTTCGAGCTGACCCGGACCGGCCCGTCGCCGGGATAGCGCGACGCCACGACCAGCGCGAGAACGGTCAGCAGGACCGCCAGCACCACATCGGCGCGCACGGCCCGCCGCGACCGCGGGGCGTCCTCCGCCTCCGACCGCAGCGCGTCGCGCAGTTGCCGACGCCAGCCTTGCCGACCCTCCGTCTCCACCGGCTCATTGTGCGATCCCCGCACCCTCTTCCGCGTCCCCCTGCGCGACCAATTCGCCGTCCCTCAGGCGTACTTCGCAGGGATGAGGCCGCGGGCGCCTCCTTCGCAGGGAGGCCCGGATGTCGGTGCCGCGGCCGACGCGCCCGACCAGGCCACGGCCCTACCTTCGCTGGGCCGGCACAGGCAACTCCCTCCCGACCACCCGACCTCCCGACCTCCCGACCACAAGGACGGACCACACCCATGACTCACGTGATCGAACTGGCGGGCGTGGCGAAGCGCTACGACAGCGCCGGTGCGCCCGCACTCGGACCGCTGGACGTCAGCGTCGCCCAGGGCGAGGCGCTTGCCGTGACCGGCCCCTCAGGCAGCGGCAAGTCCACGCTGCTGAACCTGGTCGCCGGCCTGGACAAGCCGACCGAAGGCGCCGTGACCGTGGCCGGGCAGCGGATCGACCAGCTGAGCGAGCACGCGCTGGCCCGGTTCCGCCGCGACCGGATCGGCATGGTCTTCCAGTTCTTCAACCTGCTCGACGACCTCACCGTCGCCGACAACATCCAGCTGCCCGCCCAGCTGGCCGGGACCCCGCGGCGCGAGGCGGCGGCCCGCGCCGACGAGCTGATGGAACTGCTGGGCATGACCAGGCACGCCCGCGCCTACCCGGGCCGGCTGTCCGGCGGCGAGCGCCAGCGGGTCGCGGTCGCGCGGGCGCTGGTCAACCGGCCGGCGCTGCTGCTCGCCGACGAACCGACCGGCGCGCTCGACACCGCCTCGGGCCACGACGTACGGGAGCTGCTGGTGGAGTTGCACCGCGGCGGGCAGACCGTCGTGCTGGTCACGCACGACATGGCGCTGGCGGAAGCGTGCGCGAGCCGCACCATTCAGCTGGTCGACGGCCATATCTCCCTCGACACGCATGCGGAGGCCGTCCGATGAGCCCCTTCGGCACCGGCGCGCTCGGCCGGGTCGTGCGCTCCGGGGTGGGACGGCGCCGGGTGCAGACGGTGGTGATCGCCGTGGCCACCATGATGGCCGTCGCCGCGGCCGTGATCGCCGGGTCGCTCATCGTCGCCTCGAACGCCCCCTTCGACCACGCCTTCGCGAAGCAGCACGGTCCGCACATCACCGCGCAGTTCGATCCGGCCAAGGTGAGTGCGGCGCAGCTGAAGGCGACGCAGCGGCTGGACGGCGTCACCGCGAGCGCGGGGCCGTATCCGTCGACGACCATCAGCCCGGTCGATTCGGACGGCGGACACCTGCCGGCCTTGAGTCTGGTCGGGCGCTCCGGTCCGCACGGCGACGTGGACGACCTGGACCTGAAGTCCGGCCGGTGGGCCGCGAAGCCGGGCGAGGTCGTTCTCTCCGCGTCGTTCAAAAGCCCCTTCCTCGAGGTCGGTTCCACCCTGAAGACTTCGGATGCCGCCGACAGCCCGACCCTGAAGGTCGTCGGCTTCGCGGTGTCGGCCGGCAAGACCGCCGATGCCTGGGCGACCCCGGGTCAGGTGAGCGCGCTGGCCTCGAAGGACACACCGGTCACGCGTCAGATGCTCTACCGCTTCGACTCCGCGGGAACCAAGGCGCAGATCTCCGCCGACCGCGAGAAGCTCACCGCCGCCGTACCGTCCGGGGCCCTGGTCGGCACCCAGTCCTACCTGGACACCAAGCGTGCCGCCGACACGGGCGCGGCGGCGACCATCCCGTTCATGGTGGCCTTCGGCGTGCTCGGCATCGTGATGTCCGTGATCATCATCAGCAGTGTGATCAGCGGCGCGGTCGGCGCCGGCCTGCGCAGGATCGGCATCCTCAAGGCCATCGGCTTCACCCCGCGCGAGGTCGTGCGGGCCTATGTCGCCCAGGCACTGATCCCGGCCGGCGCCGGTATCGCGCTCGGGGTCGTGCTGGGCAATGTGCTGGCCGTTCCGCTGCTGAAGGACACCGAGCAGGTGTACGGCACCGCCTCGCTGACGGTGGCCTGGTGGGTGGACGTCGTCGTGCCGGCCGTCACGCTGCTGCTCGTCGGGATCGCCGCGCTGGTCCCCGCGCTGCGGGCCGGGCGGCTGCGCACGGTCGAGGCCATCGCGATCGGCCGGGCACCCCGCACGGGGCGCGGCCAGTGGGCGCACCGGGCGGCCGGGCGGCTGCCGCTGCCGCGGGCGGTGACCTACGGCCTCGCCAGCCCCTTCGCGCATCCGGTCCGTACGGCCGCGATGCTGCTCGCGGTGGCCTTCGGCACGGTCGCGGCGACCTTCGCGGTGGGACTGACCTCGTCCCTGAACGCGGTCGGCACCGCGTCGGATCCCGAGGACCGCGCGGCGGTCACCGCCATCGCCGGCGGGCCGACCGTCCCGGGTGGCGCCGGAGGCGGAGTCCGCCACATGAACCCCAAGGAAGGAAGCGCCAGTCCTCCGTCCGCCGACCCGGCGAAGGTCCGCGCCGCCATCGAGGCGCAGGCCGGCACCGCCTCGTACTACGGCATGTCCAAGGACGATGTCACCGTGGCGGGGATCTCCGGCTCGGTCCAGGCCACCCTCTACCAGGGCGATTCACGTCCCGGCAGCTACGAGATGATCTCCGGGCACTGGATCACCGGCGCGGGCCAGGCCGTCGTGCCCACGGCTTTCCTGGAACGGACCGGCACCGAGATCGGCGACACGGTCCGGGTGACCCTCGGGAAGGACACCCGGACCCTGAAGATCGTCGGCGAGGCCTTCGACACCTCGAACGACGGCCTGTCGATCCACGCGGACCTCGCAAGCTTCGCCGGGGCCAAGCCCCAGGTCTTCCAGATCGAGGTGAAGCCGGGCGTCTCCCCCGCCGCGTACGCCGAGAAGCTGCACGCGGTGGTGGAGCCACTGGGCGGTGACGTCATCGCCAACTCCCCCTCGCAGCAGGAGGGCATGATCCTCATCCTGAATGCGATCGCGACGCTGCTCACCCTCATGCTGGTCTCCGTGGCAGGCCTCGGTGTGCTCAACTCCGTCGTCCTCGACACCCGCGAACGGGTCCACGACCTGGGCGTCTGCAAGGCACTCGGTATGTCACCGCGGCAGACCGTGAGCCTTGTACTCGCCTCGGTGGCCGGGATCGGGGTGCTCGGCGGACTGATCGGGGTACCTCTCGGGTTCGCGCTGCACGGCTTCGTGCTGCCGGTGATGGGGCACGCGGCGGGCACCAACCTGCCGCCGTCGATCCTCGATGTGTACGACGCTCCTCAACTGGTGCTGCTGGGGCTGGCCGGCATCGCGATAGCCATGCTGGGGGCGCTGCTCCCGGCCGGCTGGGCGGCCAGGGCCCGTACGGCGACGGCACTTCGCACGGAGTAGGCCGTCGGCGCACACCCCCATGACTCGCCGGGGTTGCCACGGTTCAGGACGGCCTGTGGCGGATCCACCACACGCACAGCCCCGCAAGCCCCGCCGCCAGCAGCAGGCACAGGCCCGTCTCCGCCCACTGCAACGGCCACAGCTGGGACGACGGATGGAACTCCGCCCAGCGCCCCGTTCTGCCGTGCTGGGCAAGGCAGTTGGCGTAGTCGTCGGTCGCGTAGCAGCTCGGCAGGTCGGGCACGTGGCGTCCGGTCGCGTCGAGCGCGCCCTCGGAGAGGACCCACGCGTTCGTCGGGGCCGCCGCGCCGGTCGTGTGCTGGACCGTGGCCAGGGTGGTGGGCAGGAGATACCCGCGGACCGACTCGAGTACGTACATCGTCGCCGCGCTCAGGACCACCGTCGCACCCATCGCCAGGACCGTGCGGCGCAGGATCAGGCCCGCGGTCACGCCGATGAGCAGGGACAGGACGGACAGCCCGACCACGACCGGGCCGATGCCGTCGTACGGATACCACTGCCACCAGGGGAACCAGGCGCCCAGCAGAGAACCCGCCGGGCGCCACCACCAGGTCATCGCGGCGGCGATCGTGCCGCTGATCAGAATCGTGAGGACGACGGGGACGAGCAGTTTGGCCGCGAACCAGCGGAGCGGGGTGACGGACTGCGTGCACACGGTGCGGTACGTGCCGGACTCCAACTCCTGGGCCAGTTGCGGACCACCGAGGAAGATGCCGAAGACCAACGGCAGCGCGAGCATGGCCTGGAGGGGCCTGCGCATCGGGAACTGGTACGTCCGCGTGAAGGAGTTGAGCTTGTGGGAGCAGTCTCCGGCCGGGACGGTGGTGCCCCGGCAGGCGTCGAGGTGGCCCTCGGCGATGGCCGTCGTCATCTCCTGGTGACGCACGATCGCGTACACCGCCACGGCGGTCGCGGCGCCGATGCCGATCCAGAACGCCAGCCGGTTCTGCCGCCAGACCAGCCAGGTCAGGCCCCGTAGCCGAAGTCTCGAACTGCGCGGCGCCGAGGGGCGGTTGACGGTCAGGACCCCGCTCATACGGTCACCTCGCGCCGCGCGCCGGCCCGTGCCGTGGGCATGATCAGCGGTGGTGCGTCGCCCGTCCGCAGGTGGGCCAGCAGCAGGTCCTCCAAGGTCGGGAGGGCCGGGTCGTTGTCCGCCGGGAGTGGTCCCCTCGGGCGGATCAGCGCCGTCGTACGACCACCCGTGCTGCGGGTCTCCACGGTCACCTGGCCGGGGAGTCCCGCCAGCCGGGCCGCGTGTGCGTCGGGCGCGGAGACGGTGCGATGGGCGGCGATGAGTTCGGCCACGTCGCCGGCGAGTCTGACCGTGCCGTTGTCGATCAGGACCAAGAAGTCGCAGGCGCCCTCCAGTTCGGAGACCAGGTGGGAGGACATCACGACGGTCGAACCGTGCTGGGCGGCCTCGGACATGAGCATGTCCATCATCTGTCGCCGGACCAGGGGGTCCAGGTCGGCCATCGGTTCGTCGAGCAGGAGCAGCCGGGGCCGCTTGCCCAGGGCCAGCGCGAAGGCCACGCGGGTGCGCTGGCCGCCGGACAGGGTGCCGACCCTGGCGTCCATCGGGATGTCGCCGGCGGCGATGATCCGTTCGGCGGTCTCCTGGTGCCAGGTCGGGTTCAGCTCGCGGCCGATCCGCAGCGTGTCGGAGACCCGGAAGCGTGGATAGAGCGCCTTCTCCTGGCTGAGGAACGCGGTGTGCCGCCGGGCCTCGGCGGACCGGGCCGTGTGTCCGCCCAGCCGGATGGTGCCGGTGCTCGGTTCCAGCAGACCGGCGGCCAGCGAGAGCAGGGTCGTCTTGCCGGCGCCGTTCGGGCCGACCAGCGCGCAGATACGGCCGGCCGGCAGCCGGAACGAGCAGTCCCGCAGCGCCCAGCCGCGCCGGTAGCGCCTGCCGAGGCCTACCGCTTCCAGCGCCGGATCAGTCATTGTGCTGCCGCGCGCGTGCGGCGAGGACCAGTATCGCGACCCCGGCGAGCACCAGGGCCAGCTTGATCAGCGATGAGCCGTAGCCGGGTACGCCGAATCCCCAGAACGTGAGGCGGTCGTAGAGCCGCTGGGCGAGTGGCACCCCGCCGGAGAGCGCGAGCAGCGCTCCGGACAGCAGGAGGAGGTTCTTCTTCAAGGCCGGGCCTTCCATCGATGCGATGCGTGACTCCCGGAACGCTAGAAGCGCCGCTCCATGCCTGGCTTCGGCTCAAAGTCGGTGCTCCGACCTCGCCGTACGACCAAAGTCTCGAGACCGAAGTCTGTAGACCAAAGTCTGTACGGCGTCCGGCGACGGCCGATCTACATTGGTCGCTTGTGAGCGGTTGCCGGCGTGAGAAGACCATCGACCTGGGCCTTGTGGTGCTGGCCCTGGTGCTGTCGGCCGCCCTCTCCCTCGTCCAGGTCAGGGGGGATCTGGCGCTGAGCCCTGGACTGGGTTCCGGCACCTGGCCGTTCGACCGGCTGGTCTTCTCGTCGCCGCCGCTGCTCGGGTTCACCTGGGCGGTGAACCCGGTCTCCCTGGTCGCCGTGGGGACGCTGTGGTGGCGCAGGCGGTGGCCGACCGCCGTCGCCGTCGTGGCGATCGTCGCCGCGACCCTCACCCCGGCCGTGGTGCCCCTGATCGTGGCGCTGTTCACCGTCGCCGTCCTCAGGCCACCGCGCACGATCCTGACCGTCGCCCTGCTGGCACTGCTGCCGATCCCCGCCCACTTCCTGAGCAGTCCCTACGTCTCCGGGGTGCCGATCGCCAACGCGGTGATCCTGGGAGTCCTGATCGCCGCCGCGGTCGGCTGGGGTCTGTTCGTCCGTTCCCTGAGCGAACGCACCGAACGGGCCGAGGCGGAGGCGGTGTTGCGTGCCCAGCGCGCTCAGCGGGAGGCGCGGGAGGACATCGCGCGGGAGATGCACGATGTGCTGGCCCACCGGCTGTCGCTGCTGAGCGTGCACGCGGGGGCGCTGGAGTTCAACGCCGGGGCGTCCGCGCAGGAGACCACGCGGGCCGCCGCCGTGATCCGGGAGAACTCTCATCAGGCGCTGGAGGATCTACAGGTGGTGCTGGAGGTCCTGCGATCACCGGCCGGGGGTCCCGTCGTGGACGGCCTCGCCGCGACCCGGCCCGCGCGGACCGGTCTCGCCGACCTTCCCGGCCTGGTCAGGGAGTCGCGGGAGGCCGGGATGGAGGTCGACCTCGACATGGGCGGTGTCGGACCGAGCAGCGGGAGCGACAGCAGCAGCGGTAGCGGTCCTACGGGGATCGCCGGGCTCGCCGCCTACCGGTTCGTGCAGGAAGGGCTGACGAACGCCAGGAAGCACGCCCCCGGTACGCCGGTCAGGATCACGGTGGCGGGCGGCCCCGGCGAGGGGCTCACCCTGGAGCTGACCAATCCGGCCACTCCGGCCGGACCGGGTGGCCCGCGCGACGGCGTCCCGGGCGCCGGGCAGGGTCTGATCGGCCTCGCGGAGCGCGTCGCGCTGGCGGGCGGCCGGTTCCGTCACGGCGAGGACGGAGCGGAATACGCGCTTCGGGCCTGGCTACCCTGGCCCGCATGATCCGTGTGCTGCTCGTCGACGACGACCCGTTGGTCCGCTCGGGACTCCGGCTGATGCTCAGCGGCGCCGACGACATCGAGGTCGTGGCCGAGGCGGCGGACGGCGGCGAGGTGCTCGCCCTGGTCGACGAACACGCCCCCGACCTGGTGCTGATGGACATCCGGATGCCCGGGGTGGACGGCCTGGAGGCGACCAGACTGCTCAGCGCCCGCGCCCGCGCACGTGACCGCGCCGGTGAGCGGGCCGGCGGCCGGGCCGTCGCACCGGCCGTCGTCATGCTGACGACCTTCAAGGACGACGAGCAGGTTCTCGGCGCGCTGCGCGCCGGCGCGGCCGGTTTCCTGCTCAAGCACACCCCGCCCGCCGAGATCGTCGCGGCGGTGCGCCGGGTGAAGGCGGGCGAACCGGTGCTCTCCCCCGCGGTGACCGAGCAGCTCATCGCCCGGGTCACCCAGGGCGGCGACGGGGACGGGAACGGGACGGGCCCGCGCAGGCTGGAGACCGCCGAGGCCCGCATGCGCCTGGACCGGCTGGGCGAGCGGGAACGCGAAGTCGCCGTAGCCGTCGGCCAGGGCAGGACCAACGCGGAGATCGCGGCCGAGCTGTACATGAGCGTGGCCACCGTCAAGGCCCACGTCTCCCACATCCTCACCAAGCTGGAACACACCAACCGGGTCCAGATCGCCCTGACCGTGCACTACGCCGGGCTGGTCTGACCTCCGCCCCGGAGCCGGTGACCGCGCGTCAACTGCCCCTGGTTGCCGTGCCCTTGTGGCCGGGCACGGCAGCCCGCTCGTCACACTTCCCGGTGCGGACCGCCCGCGCACCGGCACGAGGACTATGCTGCGGTACGGACGTCCCAGACCCCGGCGGCTCGTCGTAGCTCGACACAGATCGTTGCGGGGAGCGGATTCTTCGTCCGTCGCCCGGCGCGTCCCCGGAGGGATCCGGGTGGGTCCGCCGTCCTGGAGAGCAGGCCCTCGGATCATCTCCCGTTCCCTCTCCGCCGACCGTACGCCCCTGCCGGCAGCGCGCCCCGGACGCCTGAACTCCCGTCGTCACCAGGCCCGTTGCCGGATGGTCCCCCGAACCGAGGCGTCATGCACCGCACGCAGCTCACCGTCCACCGCCATGACCGAAGGAAACGGGCACTGATCACCCTGGTCGGCGAGATCGACCTGGACTCGGGAGACGTACGGTGACGGCCCCGGCGGGGCAGGTCCGGACAGCTCCCGCGAGCGGCCCAACGGCCGTACGCCCGGCGGTACTTGGGTACAACCCCCGGACGCGGTGGCTCGAATGAGGGCCGGCAGCCGGTCGGCCCGTATCCAGGTGCTGGTCGCCGAGCAGGCGGCACGGCGCGGTGGGCGGGCCGGTGTGGTGGACGTGTGCACCGCGGCCGTCGCCGCGCTCCCGGTCGGCGGGGCGGGGCTGTCCGCGATGTCCCGCACCGCGGCGAGCCATCCGCTGTGCAGCACCGACGACATCAGCGAGCAACTGGAGGAACTGCAACTGACGTTGGGCGAGGGCCCGTGCGTGGACGCGTTCCTTGAGGGTTCGGCCGTCCTGACGCCGGACCTCCTCACCGGTCGGCTCCAGGACCGCTGGGCCGTGTTCGCGGACGCGGCCCTGGAGGTCGGGGCACGCGCGGTGTTCGCCCTTCCCCTCCAGGTCGGGGCGATCAGCCCGGGTGTCCTGGACCTGTACGCCGACGTGCCGACCGTACTGGACGCCGAACAACTGGCCGACGCCCTCGCGTTCGCCGATCTCGCGACGCTGCTCCTGCTCGACGCCCGGATCGGCGAGACAGGCGTGCCGTCGGGCCAACAGGCCCCGGCTGAGCGGGACTTCGAGGACCTGGACGGATACCGCGCGGAGATCGACCAGGCCACAGGCATCCTCACCGTCCAGCTCGGCATCGGCATCGACGAGGCCTTCGTACGGCTGCGCGCGCACGCCTACATGCGGGGGCGCCGGCTCGCCGACGTGGCCGCCGACGTCGTGGCCCACCGGCTCCGCTTCTCCCCGCACGCGGAGCCGGACCAGGACGACGAGGAGCACGGGGACCACGAGGACACCTGACGCATCGACTGATGCATCGACCGACGTGTCGACCGACGCATCGACGGCGGCCGGCGGACGTGCCGCACTTCCCGCCCCCTCCCGGCGGGACCCAGTCCCCAACGAAGGTGACACGATGAATCAGCAGCTCCTGGCCAAGACCTTCGTCGAACTGGCGGACAACCTGGTCGCCGACTTCGATCTGATCGACTTCCTGCGCCTGCTCACCGACCGCTGTGTGGGCATGCTCGGAGCCGACGCGGCGGGCGTGCTGCTCGCGGACCGCGACGGTGAACTGCGGGTGATGGCGGCCTCCGACGAACAGGTACGGCTCCTGGAACTGTTCCAGCTCCAGAACGACGAGGGCCCTTGCCTGGAGTGCTTCCGCTCCGGCGCACCCGTGATCGTCGCCGATCTGACCCGGGAGGCCGAGCGCTGGCCGCGCTTCGTCACGACGGCCCACCGCAGCGGTTTCACCGCCGTCCAGGCGTTGCCGATGCGGCTGCGGGACGAGGTCGTCGGCGCCCTCAACCTCTTCCGGGCCGCCCCCGGTCCGTTCGATCCGGCGGGCACACTGATCGCCCAGGCCCTGGCCGACGTAGCCACCATCAGCCTGCTCCAGCAACGCTCCAGTCACCGCAGCACGATCCTCAACGAGCAATTGCAGACCGCGCTGAACAGCCGCGTCCTGATCGAACAGGCCAAGGGCAAGCTCGCCGAACGCCTCGGCATCGACATGGAGCGCGCCTTCACCACCCTGCGCGGCTACGCCCGAGCGCACAACCGGCGCCTGTCGGATGTGGCCCGCGCCTTCGTGGACGACTCCGAGCCCCTGCCCGGCCTGGGGTCGTGAGGCGGCTGCGGCTGGGGTCCTGACCTGCTGTCCTGACCTGCTGTTCTACGATCCGGACGGCCGCCGCCACTGTGCGGCGACGGCGGCCGTGGCCACGAGGATGAGAGGCCCCCCTCCACCGTTTCCTCGCGCGTGTCCTCCACGGCGGCGGGTCTGATGGGAGCACCCCGTCAGAAACTGCCGGGAGAACGGAGCTGGAGCCGCGCACTCCGGCGATGCGGCTCCGGCCGGTCTCGATTCCGACTCGGGGGCTGGGAGCCTGGACGGGGAGATTCGCCGGTACCGGACAGTCATGGTCGCGGTCCCGTTCTTCCCTCCACGGAGCCTAGAGCAGACAGGGGCAAAACGGAACAGTGTCTTACGCGGGAGCCGCAGTCGCAGTCGCGGGCGTAGTCGCAGCCGGGGCGATCGGATAGCGGTGGACAGGTGGCAGGTCGGGCAGCAGTCCCGGCCAGACCGTGTCGATGACATGCGCGCTCGGCGTGAACAGCGGCTGGGGCAGGGTGGGCAGGTCGGCGACCTCGTGCCACTCCCAGCGGTGGATCAACTGCGGTTCGGTGACGGTCGGTTGGCCACTCCAGGCGGTAACGCGGACGGCGCCCGTCAGCCGGGGCATGCCGTGCGTGGAGTCCATCAGGAGGGCCAACAGCCGCGCACCGCCCGGGAGCGAGTCCGCCTTCAGACCGGTCTCCTCCTCCAACTCCCTTACGCCCGCCTCCAGAAACCCCTCGCCGGCGTCGTTCTTGCCACCCGGCAACTCCCAGACTCCGCGCACCGACCAGCCCAGCAGGATCCGCCCGGCCGGGTCGGTGACGACGACACCGGCACCGGTGAGGGCGTGCGGCGAGGGCCGCTTCTTGCCCGCGCAGGTGACGGCCGCGGGGGCGGGTCCACGCAGGACGACGAACGCGAGCCCGTCGGCGTCGTACCGCTCGGCCAGCGCCCAACTCCCGTACAGCGCACGGATCTCCTCGTCGTCGAGGGCGATGGAGCGCCTGCCGTCCGCCGCCCCCTCCGCGACGGGCGTGATGACGCAGACGACGCCTCCCGGTCGCAGCCGCTCCCGCAGCCGGTTCATCACCCGGGTGCGGTCGTGCACGAAGGCCCAGCTGAGGCGGAAGGTGATCAGGTCGTAGGCGGGATGGGGCAGGGCGTCGAGGCTGTCGTGCTCGATGTCCAACAGGTGGTAGTTCACCGCCGAGTCGGCGGCGAAGCGCTGGGCCTCGGCGCGGGCGAGGGCGGCGGGCGTGAAATCGACGGCGTCGACCTCGTACCCCGACTCGGCCAGATGGCGGGCGAGTTCACCCAGCCCGCAGCCGATGTCCAGGGCGTGTCCGCCGCCCTCGGGGGCCGGTGTGTGCTCGGCGAGGAGCGCGCGCTCGGAGTCACGGAGCGGGCTGAAGGTCTTGCCGTCGGCGTAGTGCGCGTCCCATGCGTCGGTCACGGGGTTCTCCTTTCAAGGCGGCGGACAGAGGCAAGAGAGGCAACTGTGGTCACCGGTCGTTGGACAGGGCCAGGAGTTCCGCGAACAGGCCGCCACCGTGGGCGAGTTCGTCGTACGTGCCCTGTTCGGCGATGCGGCCGTGCCGCATGACCACAACCCGGTCGGCGATCTTCGTGTTGACCAGTTGATGGGTGACCACGATCGTCATGCGGTGGGCGGCGATCGCCTTGATCTGTTCGAGGATGGCGTGTTCTCCGCGCGCGTCCATCTGACTGGTCGGCTCGTCGAGGATCAGCAGATCAGGCCGCCGGTACAGGGCCCGCGCACACGCCAGCCGCTGCCACTGCCCACCGGACAGTTCGGTACCGCCCCACAGCTCGCGGGCCAGCAACGTGTCGAGCCCACAAGGGAGTTCCTCCACCGCCTCCCGCAGTCCTACGGCGTCCAGCGCCTCCCACACCAACAGGTCGTCCCCCGTGCGGGGCTGGCCGAGGGTGACGTTGTCGCGGACGTTGAGGGGCCACTGGGCGAAATTCTGAGGCACCAGTCCCGACAACTCCCACAGCTCGTCCGGGGCGAGACCGGCGAGGTCGCGACCGTTCCAGCTGACCGTGCCCTTGTCGGCGAGGAAGATGCCCGCGAGGAGCCGGGTCAGCGTGGACTTTCCAGAACCGTTCTCGCCGACCACGGCGAGGATCTCCCCGCGCCGCACGGTCAGGGAGACCCCGGCCACCGCCGGGGTCTCCTTGCCGGGGTAGCGGTAGACGGCCTCGTCGAGCCGGATCTCCTCCACCGGCTTGCCCGGTCCCGACTCCCCTCGTTTGGGGGCGCGTTCGGCGGCGAAGGCGAGGAAGCCCTCCAGGTCGGCGAGGTAGAGGGCGGTGTGGAACATCGCGGCGCCGTAGATGACGAGCTGGCCGAGCGCGGCGAGGGTGGTCTGGACGGCGACGACCGCCGTGGCGGCGATGGCGGGTTCGACGCGTCCGGTGGCGGCCAGCCAGGCGAGCGCGGCCCAGGTCGCGATGAGGAAGACACCGCCGATCGCCGAACTGGCCAGCACGATCCGCAGCATGCGCGGCGCCACGTCCAGGATCCGCAGGTCGATGCGTTCGGAGATCGTACGGTGCCAGAACCCGAGGTAGGGGACCATGCCGTTGGCGCGGATCTCGTCGGAGAACTTCGGGCTGGTCACCCAACCCCGCATGTTCTGGCGGACGTTGCGGTCGCCGATGTTGGCGTAGTGCGTCTGGTACTGGACCTTCGCGTGCAGGATCGCGCCCACGCCGGCGGGCACGACCGCGAGCAGCAGCAGGGGCAGCATCAGCGGGTGCAGCACGGACAGCACCCCGCTCGCGCTGACCATCCGGACCACGGCGGCGGTGAAACGCGTGGCGTCCTGCACCATCACATGGCCCCGGATCACCCCCATCTCCGCGGCCTCCTGCCGGTCCGCGAACCCGTCCTCGGCGCGCGCGGCGGCCTCCACCCGGCACACCGCCTCGACGAGGGCGCTGTCCGCCGCCGTGGTCAGCCGCGGGGTGATCCGCCCGTCCGCGTACGAGGACAACGCGCTCGCGACCCAGCCGACCGCCGCCGCGACGGCGATGACCAGCAGCGCGGGCAGCGCCTGATGCAGTCGCTCGGCCACGGGCCCGGCGGCCAGCACGGAGCGCATCGCCCGCGCGGTGGACAGCAGCAGCACCACGGCGCTCGCGCCGACGGCCAGTTGGCAGCCGGCCAGCAGCAGCACGGCGGCCCGGTCGATGGCCCACGCCATCCGCGCGGTCTGCGCGAGCACGGAGGGCAGCCGCGCGCAGAGCTTCCCGAACTCGGCCTCGGCCAGGGGGTTCTGGGCGTGCCGGCCCTCGTAGCGGATCTCGGCGGGTTGGGGTGGCGGCACGCGCGAGGCGGTTCCGGGCGGGGGCAGCGGCGTCGGGCCGGTCGTCGCGGGCGCCGGTGTCCGGCCTGTCGCCCCGGCGCTCATCGGGCCGTGCTCTCAGCGCGGCGGAACGTCAACTGCCGTTCGGACAGGCGGTGTTCGAGGTGAGTCATACGGCAGCCTCCCCCAACGGCTCCTGTTCCAGCCGCACGAACACCGACCGCGTGCAGGGCGGTCAGGCAGAACAGGGCGCGTTTCTCCTCCGGGATGAGGCGGCGGCCGTAGCCGGTGAAGAACGCGGTCCTCAGGCGGGGTTGTCCGGCCCAGGCCCGGACGGGGTCCGGCAGTGTGGTCGCTCCGGTCATGCCCCCCACCTCGGCGCGCGTCGTGACGTATCCGCGTCGGCGGTGGCCGTGGCGTCAACCTCGTGCGTCGCGGGCGGGAACGGG